>DAOVAN010000177.1 GCA_030671005.1 Caldifarciminota bacterium | reverse complement strand
ATCGCACGTGCAGTGGATATGCGGCTCAAGAAATACGGGAATTTCATGAAGGTTGCCGTGATGGGATGTGTTGTCAATGGCCCGGGTGAAGCCCGCGAGGCGGATTTCGGTATTGCATGTGGCAAAGGCATTGGTGCGATTTTCGCGAAAGGCAAAGAGATGCGGAGAGTAAAAGAAAAAGACGTTGTTGATACGTTGTTTGAGGTGATCGATGAGAACATTACTAATTGACAACTATTTGCCTAATTCACCCCAGATCGAACATCTGTACAATGTCATAAAAGATGTTACTGTGCACACCGTAGAGGTTAAAGATTATTCGACGATTCAAGCCGGTGAAGAATTCAATCTGCATGACGTGATCGTGTTTTCCGGTGCGCAGCGTTTGCTCGCTGAGCCGGGGGTTGTTGATGGTTACAAAAATGAAGTTGATTTCATGAAAAGCACACAGAAACCTGTATTGGGCATCTGTTTTGGGCATCAACTGCTGGCAATAGCATTCGGCGCTGAGGTCATGGGTATGGACAAGAAGGTCGAAGGATACTACATGGTTCAGCGGATTAGTGACAACGAAATTTTTGAGGGACTTGGTGAGAGATTCTTGGTTTGTCAGTCACATCAAGAGATGGTTGCAGACATACCTTTCGATTTTGAATTACTCGCCGGTTCTCCAAACTGTCCAGTCGAAGTAATGCGACATGATAGGCTGCCCATATTTGGTGTGCAGTTTCATCCCGAGAGGTTCGATGATAAACATCCCGCAGGAAGGAACATCCTTGAGAATTTTTTCAAGTTGGCAACCTGGTACATAAAATAACAAAGGAGCGACTGATGAAGAAAGACCTGGATAGGTTGATGCAAAAGATGAAGGTCGACGCCATCTATGCTGAAGGCAATGGCAATCGTGACACAAATGTATACTATTTGTTGAATGGCGCGAACATCTTTGCTCACTATGTTAAGAAAATAGGAGCACCAGCCTATGTCGTACACATGCCGATTGAAAGGGAGGTCGCTCAGAAAACAGGTCATCGCTTGATTAATATTAACCAGTATGATCGTCAGAAGATACTAGAGAAGTACCACGATCGACACAAGGCTAATGCCTACTTTGTATCTGAGTTGCTCGGCGATCTGAAGGTGAAGGGTAATGTGATATTCTACGGTGATTTCCCCTTGGGTGCGGGTTACAAGTATCTCAAACATATACTCAAGTTCAACAGGAACATTAGAATCTATGACGGAAAGGGAAGAGGGCTGATCACACTCGCCCGTGCGACCAAAGACGATGACGAAGTAATGCGTATCAGAAGAGTACGCAATGCCGTAGTACACGCCTTTAATGCTATGTTGAAGTCGGCACGCAGGTGTAGGGTTAGAGATGGCTTCCTCATGAAAGACAGAAAGAGAAAACTCTTGATCGCTGATCTCAGGGGAACCATTAGGCGCGAGCTATTCGCACGCGGTAATATCGATTCTGCGGGGATGATCGTTGCCCAGGGACGCGATGCTGGCATACCGCATAACAGTGGCCGAGATCGTCAGCCGGTAAGACTAGGCAAACCCATTGTCTTCGATATCTTCCCGCAAGAAATCGGAGGTGGGTATTTCTTCGATTTCACTCGAACGATTTGCTTTGGCTATGCACCCGAACCGATCAAGAACCTCCATCGTACTGTGGAAGACGCCTTCGAATATGCCTATGGAGAGTTGCGGGTTGGCAACCTGACAAGGCCAGTAGAGCAGAAGGTTTGTAGATTCTTTGAGAAACAGGGACACAAGACTTTTATGAATAGTCCTAAGACACAGGTTGGATACTGCCATTCATTGGGTCATGGTGTTGGGCTGAACATTCATGAAAGCCCGTTCTTCAACCTCTTGAAGATGAACAAAGACCGCATTAAGCCGGGCATGGTATTCACGCTTGAACCCGGGCTCTATTATCCTGATAAGGGCTACGGAGTAAGGATCGAGGATGTGATCTACGTGACCAGGAGAGGCAAGATAGTCAATTTAACAAAGTATCCGCACAGATTAGTTGTGCCAATTTGAGCGAAAATAATATACTGAACAATTTCCAAAATCACCTCATTGCAGAAGGTGACGAGCTAGCCACAATACGTGCCTACTGCTATGACCTGAAGCAGCTCAATACCTTTCTGAAGCAGCGCAAACAGAACCTCATTTCTGTAGCGGTCAGAGACCTGAGGGATTTCATCCACACTATTTTTGACATGGGCTTGAGTCCGGTGTCGATAAATCGTAAGATTTCGAGTATCAAGACATTCTATCGGTTTCTCTTGCGGAATAAGGAGATATCTGTCAATCCGGCTGAAGAGCTAGAACTGCTTAAAGTTCGGCGTAAACTACCGGTGATATTATCGATCGACGAGGTGAGTGCGATTGTCGAGTCAGCCGATGAAAAGACCCCTCTTGGCTTGCGCAACCGCGTATGTCTTGAATTGCTGTATTCATCGGGCTTGAGAATCTCGGAGTTGCTCAACATGAAGTTGAGCGATGTGAAAATGAGTGAAGATCTGCTTAGCATTATTGGCAAGGGCAATAAACAGCGGCTCGTACCCTTCGGCAAACGGGCTAAGCGGGCGATCGATGATTATCTTGATCTCGGGAGACCTTCGATATTGAAGACCAGGTCTTCATCATTGCTTATCTTGAACGCGCGTGGTGGGAGGCTATCACGTATGGGTTTTTCGAAGATATTGCGTAAGTATAGGATCAAATCGGGGATAGGAAAACGGGTGACCCCGCATACATTTCGTCATTCCTTCGCAACGCATTTGTTAGAAGGCGGTGCAGATCTGAGGGTGGTCCAGGAACTGCTGGGTCACGCTGACATTTCCACTACCCAGATCTACACGCACATCGATCGTGAGTATCTGAAAGAGGTCCATAGATCATATCATCCGAGAGCATAACGCCGCCTCACGCCGGACGCCCAACGCATCACGCCTGACGCTCAACGACAAACACCGACTCCATAAAACCCAAAATCCAAATCACAAATACCAAACAAATC
>DAOVAN010000015.1 GCA_030671005.1 Caldifarciminota bacterium | reverse complement strand
CATGAAAGAAAAGAAACTAACACTTTGGGAGCCATTTAGAGAGTTAGTAACCATGAGAGACGATGTGGACCGTCTATTCGACACATTTTTTGGCAGACAGCCACAAACCATGGACGAATTCTGGCAACCGGCAATAGATATCGAGGAAAACAACGGCAATCTAATGGTGCGAGCAGAGATTCCTGGAATGAACAAAGACGACATAAAGGTATCGGTTAAAGAAGACTTGCTGAAGATATCTGGCGAACGCAAGCAGGAGAATGAAACGAAAGAGAAGACTTTTCACCGGATCGAGCGCTCCTATGGTAAATTCGAACGTATTATCAGACTTCCTTCTGAGGTTGATGCGGACAAGGTCAAGGCTTCTTACAAAGACGGTGTGCTCAATATTACTCTACCGAAACCAGAATCGATGAAACCGAAGCGGATCGACGTCGAAATAAAGTAAGTCTATAACCTCTCAAGGGCCGGCAATGCCGGCCCTTTTTTTCACACACACAAAAAAAAGGAGAGGCACGAGACCTCTCCTTCAATTCTATCTGGATGAATCGGGTGTTACGGCAATATTATACAGGTAACATTGATCGTAGCTGTCTGACCAGCCGATACACTGAACGGACTCAGAGTCGGAGAAGGATATTGTCCTGTACCGTACCAGCCGAAAAGATCACCGCTGTCAAACAGTCCATTATTGTTCACATCCTTCCACGCATCAAGATAATACGTACCAGGGGTAACACTACCCAGTGAGTACGTAGCATTTGTACCACCACTCGCGGCCGTGAACAACAACACCCTATCATTGAGCCAATCGTCATAGCTTGCATAGATAGCCACTCTAGCATTGTCTAAGTTACCACTCACGCCCGCTTGCAGACTCAATGTACCAGATATCGTCCCGGTCGTTGGCGTCGGCGTTGTACCATTATCATCCCCGCCGCACGATACTGATACCACCAGGATTAAGCTTAATAACAACAACAGCATTGTCTTCATGAATCCTCCTTTCCTTTATCAACTCCTTTTGCTAGCTTATTGTAACCAACACCAAGAGCATGTCAAGCACCAAAGGCGGTCACTTTGAAAGACCATTATGTTGTCTTTATTACTAACGCATCGTATATTAAGGAATAGAACCCACATTAAGGTCTGTCAGGACAAGGGTGCTCATACACCCTATCTCGGCCACACGACCTTTCCTCTGCCATCGATATAATACCAGTCCTTACTTTTTCGCACATGCATCAGGCCTTCCCGCACATCATCTGCCCAGTCATACCTGGTTTCAATAATAACCTTACCCGCCTTGTCAATGTAACCCCAGCCTTTATCAGTTTTGACCCTTGCGTATCCTTCCACAAAAGGGCCGCACGCTCGGTACTGCTCTTCGATTACCATTTCCCCGGCCTTGTCAATGTAACCCCATTTATCCATGATCCTTACCTGAGCCAGACCTCCAGAGAATGGCAGTGCCTCGTCATAACCTGCTGCAATAACGAAATCTCCAGTCTTATCGATGTAACCCCATTTTTCTGCAATCCTTGCATTTGCCACACCTTCAGAGAAACTCCCCGCATGGTAAAACCCGGGTTCGATCTTGGTCTTGCCTGTTCTATCGATGAAGCCAAACGCACCGACCGGCCAATCGATCTCCTCCCCATCATATGATATAAAAACCGAATCATACTCATCATAGTACATAGCTATTTCGTCCTCAATCAGTTCGTCTGCCGTGTACGCTTCACCGATCCAGATGCTGGCGAGTCCTTCCGAGAAATTACCGCTGAACGTATATTGAGGTTCGATCACGATATCACCTGTCCTATTCATGTACCCGCATTTACCTTCTATCCAGATGCGAGCCATGCCTTCTACAAAATCATCCGCAAGATCAAAATCAGTATCAATCACCACGTTTCCCTTCGTATTAATGTACTGGTAATCGCCACCGACCCAACCTACCTTGCCATGCTTACCCCCAATCCACACCAAGGCGAGTCCCTCGCTGAAAGAATGTACGAAATCATATTGTGGTTCGATGACAACGTTTCCGGTTTTGTCTATATAGCCCCAGTTGTCGTTTATCTTGACTCCTGCCAAATCTCCGGAGAAAAATTCGGCCTCATCAAAGCGCAGATCTATGACCAGTCTTCCCGCCGTATCTATGTAACCCCATTTGCCATCCCTGGAAACCGGGATGAGACCAGCTGCATCAACCGTCACTGATTCACTGCCTCTAGCCAGGGTGCCGAGCGAAAAAACTAGGATCAGAATCATATTCTTGAATTTCATCAATCATCACTCCTTTTGGTGTTAGTCAATTCTATGTTTTGGCTGTAAAAAGTCAAGACAATGTATGGTTCAACCCATCCTGCACATATCCATACACAAATACAGACATTACTGGCTATGCTTGACTGATTTCAGAAAACAGTTGACACGGGCGACAGATATAAATAGAATAGTATCAGATGTATTAAAGGTCTAAACACAGGTTGATGTCCTTTCCTTAGATTGAAAGGGGGTGAGTAATACAAGAAATCCTAAGGGACCTTAAAAAGAGGGCATCATATTTGAGTAATACAATAACCACAGAGGAGGTTTCGATGATTAACAAAAAGGTCAAGTATTCATTAGTATTCGTAGCCATGCTACTCCTGGTGGCCGTCGGAAGTGCCACGGAAGTCGAAAATCAGCAACCCTCGACACGTATTTTCCGTCTGGAATCAACCCCTGAATCTACCCCTGTTATCTACCCAATGCGCCAGGAATTTGTGGACAGTTTTGAAAGGTCTAATATCGCCCCGTGGACAACCGGTGGTGACGCGGCTTCGGGTTTATGGGCTATAAGAGATACTACTGACCAATATGGTCCACAAGCACCAGCATGGGCAGGGTACCAATATCCTGGGCATCCGGCAACTGATCTAGCTCTGTATCCATCTCCCGGAGCCAATCCTGGTTACCTTACCTGGGTAGCCTCACCGACGATTGACATCACTGGCTGGCCAGCCCTCTACATATCTTTCAGCTACTGGGCTGATCTTGAAGGTGCCGCAACGAATTTTGATGGTGCAATAGTAGAGATCTCACCGAACGGTGGAGTCACCTGGCTACAGGTCGATTCGAACGCGGTGGGTCATCTTGATCCCACGTATGACTCACCATTAGCCAATACCGGACAATTGCTGACCAAATGGGCATACTGTTACACAACCAATCCGGACTGGATCAATGTTAGCTCGCAGGATTTGATGGCTCTCGGATATGTTTCAGCCGGTAATCAGATCCAAGTACGTGTTAACTTTGCATATGATGCGCTCTCTGGCGGGCAGGGCTTCTTTGTCGATGATTTCCGTATCGCGGATACACCACCACCTGACTTGCAGCCACCAATCATTGTGCACACTCCATTACCTGACACTGCGGACACAGTCAGCAACTACACAATAACCGCGACGATCACCGACCCTGGTTCCGGTGTAGACCCGGATTCCATAATACTCCATTACGAAATCGAAAACGGGCCAGTAGTCGATGTCAACATGACGCTTACCACTCCAGACACTTATGAGGCAGACATTCCGTCCCAGAGCTGGCACACTGATGTCTGGTATCAGATCCGGGCGGCAGACATGGCCGGGAACTGGGGACAGACCGCACTCATCAATTTCGAGGTGACAAATGCCCGTACCATCATCTATGACGATAATCAGCCCAATTTCGCGCCACTTGTCGTAGATCCAGGAGATGGCTGCTTCACGCGGTTCCAGTTCAGCGATGTCGGCATAGACAGCGGACAACTACACCAGGTGAAGTTCCTGTTCGAAGGACCAGGAGAGGTCGACATACGCGTCTATGAGGGAAGTCCTGCAGCACCCGGGGCGTTCGTCGATTCCATTGCCGGATTCATATCGCCCGGGTATGAGTGGTCAACCATTGATCTTGACCCACTTAACATTACCTCGGCTAATCCATTTGGAATGTTTGTTGGCTATATCATTGGGCCAATGGACTCGGTAGGACTCCTGCGTGATGCCATACTCGACCACCCCGCAAACATGTGGAACTTCATCGCCAATGCCTGGACACCCGAGGGCGGCGGAGACTTCCTAATGAGGCTGAAAGTCATTCCCCTGGACGCGCCGGGCATTGACGAGAATACGAACAAGCCATTCTCAGTCTTCAACCTTGCACAGGTCGCGCCCAATCCGGTTAAGAAAAACGGCGTGATTGAATATCAGCTGCCAACCGCGCAACGAGTATCACTCAGGATATACGATATTTCAGGACAACTCGTTCGAACACTGGTCGACCAGAATGCTGAGGCGGGAACTCACCGGGTCATCTGGGATAGCCGCGATGCACGTGGAAAAGAAGTCGCCAGCGGAATTTACTTCTACAGATTACAGGGTGAGAATCAGACTGCGACAAAGAAACTGATCGTCGTGCGCTAATCAGATAAATTCATTAAACGCAAAAAGGGGGCAGCAATAGCTGCCCCCTTTTTTATTGACATTCAATAGCCCGAAAACTCTAGCCCCGATACAACATGTTTTTTGCCTTGCTTATATAATTCTCAATCTGAACTCTGTCCCTCGACTCACCGATGAGCCTAACCAGATTTTCAGTCTGAGAAGGCCTGATGTGTAGCCAGTAATTATCACCGATAATCTTCAAGCCATCGGTAAAATCCAGCTTGCCTCTGAATGCATCAATGATCGCTTCTTTCTTCTCCTCAAATTTGTCCTTGCCGATAATCAACTTCCTTTTGATCATGTAGTATTTAGGGTAGCTATCAATGACCTCAGAAATCGCCGTGCCACGCTCCGCAAGGAGTTTCACGATGAGTGCGGCACCGACCATGGCATCGCGCGTGAAATTGACCTTCGGGTATATTACGCCACCATTACCTTCGCCACCGATCACTGCACCTAAGGACTTCATTCTTGACACCACATTGGCCTCGCCCACCTTGGTTCGGTACAGACGGCTGCTGTGCTTCTGGGTGATGTAATCCATGAGTTCGGTTGTCGACAAATTCGTCACTACCTTGCCTTTCTTTTTGCCGAGGACGTAGTCCGTTGCCAGCACTAACGTATTCTCCTCACCAATCGCTTTACCGTTCTCGTCCACGATGGAGAGACGGTCGCAATCTGGATCGCAAGCAAACCCGATATCCAACTTGCAGCTCTTGATGAAGCGGCAGAGAGCACCAATATTCTCCCTCGTGGGTTCTGGTCTACGAGGGAAGGTTGTGGCAAAACGGCAATTGAGCCGAAACACCTTACAACCCATTTCCTCAAGCAATTCGGGTAAGCCAACCGACCCCGCACCGTTCCCCGCATCGACACCCACGCGGAAAGGAGAAGTGAGGGGTTTCAGGGTTGTGATTGTCTTCTCGATATGTTCTTTCAGCCCTAATGTGGATACCTTGACCTTCTCTTTTTTCTGACTCCGGGATGCTCTTTCAGCCTCCATGTACCTCTTGAAACTCTTGAATTCCCTTCCGGTCAGGAACAAACCCTTCGAAGAAACAAACTTCAGAGCGTTCCACTGTATCGGATTGTGGCTGCCCGTTATGACGATGCCGCCTCGGGCCTTGAGTTTGCGGACCATGAATAGTACTGTGGGCGTGGGCACGATACCCAGATCAACGACCGACCGTCCTGCGGCACTCAATCCCCGAATTACAGCCTTGCGATAGATTTTGCCTGACTGACGGGTGTCCCGGCCAATAACAACCCGCCCTGATTTTAAGAATTTTCCGAAAGATCGAGCGTATTTGAACACGACCTCTGAATTCAACCCTCGATCAACGATTCCACGTAATCCTGATATACTGAATAATAAAGACATCCCATAGTATACTCCCCTTAGACGCTTTGTCAATGAAAGGCTACCGTGATTTCGCATAATGTCACTATTTTTCATGACTTAGGGAATCTCTGCAGGGAATAGAGCGACCCCACACCCGTGTAAAAGTGCGGGGTCGCGGGGGATGCTTTACGTAAAAACCTCTATTTCACGGCGATTATGCCATGACTGTGCTATTGATGTGTCTCTTGTCCGTCGACACGCGCAAGAGCTTTACTATCGGGTCTCACAGCGGTAACGGTTATTCCCGGCATCAACCCACTCCAAGCCACGTCTTCATTATCATAGCGTGACGCAGTAACGGTCATCTCAGGCATTGCTCCAACATATACCGGGAGTTCATCTGAACATCTATAGGCGACAACTTCGACCACAGGCAATAAGCCATAATCAGTCGTCTTGCACGCATCATCACCGACAATTTGAGCAAAGGACAGACTCAGAAAAATACATGTTAAGATTGCTTTAGCTTTCATGGTTCCTCCTTCTTGTTTGACTCTCATCATTCAGTTATACGCATAAAATGGGCAAAAGGTTTCATTCCATGACGTATGTTCACCTGGAATATGATCTTCTCGGGAAAGTCTTCCTTTTGTTTCGTTTTATGTGCTGTATGATTACTAGTACGGTCTGAGTAAAAAGAGGATCACAAATGACCAAGATATTGTGCGTTTCACCCGGTGTGCGGTCCGGGGGTGTTCAAGTTTCAACTTATGCCAGACATAAGCGAGAAGCAGCATTGCTCCCATGAGCCAGATAACAAATAGATAAACTTGACCGTACGAGAGCACGGCTCCCCAGTAAACTTTGAGACCTTTGCTCAACACTGAACCATAAATGATAACAACATGGACAACATACACGAGTAGTGGTTCCTTTCCGAAATACTTCAAGACCGAAGGTAGTCTTTCCCACAAAGGCTCGAGCCTCTCCAATGCTACGGTGATCAATATGATGACCCCACCTTTAATCATGAAACCCTGAAGGCTCGGCATCAATCCCCAGATTCTTAAAACCTGGGTCATCACAATGAAGAAAACCGCAGCACCTAGTGTTACACCTGACCAGTATCGTCGGCCACCGTTGAAAAGATAGCCAATGAGAAATCCCAGGAAAAGATATGATGAATAATGGAACAAGGGAAATCTGGAACCAGTGAAGTAAAACTTCAGGACATCTGGAAGACCGTGCACAAAAGAATGCTGTCCGACATACGGAGACAAGACTGGCAACAGAATTGTGATTATCCCAATAACACTCAGCATCAGTAGTTTCCGAGGCTTAAAGAACAACCAGATCTGCAAGATCAGGAGGGAGACGCCAATGCATCTGAGTATGTCCACACTCAAGAAACTATGCCACTCGGGTGAGCCAATCGAGAGAATCGTCTTACGCAAAGAAAAATACGGCAGATACAGTAGATAACCGAGCGAGATTATGACAAAGAGCTTCTGTATTCTTCTTACCAATTCCTTTGAGAACCGTGTATATGCGTCGATTCGAGGGAGTGTAGCAATAGCAAAGGCAAACCCAGCCGCAAACAGAAACATGGGCGCCGTATATCCTCTGACATGTGTCCAACTAAGAAAGAATGGTGTATCACGTAGTGCAACATCTAGCAGACCATCCAGACTGTGACCGTGAATCATCTCGGCTACGGCAAGAGCACGTAACATGTCCAAGAACACGTGACGATTCTTCACCGAAGAGATGTATCCCCTATTTGTTCTGGGTCAATTTCAGCAGCATGACAATTATCGGCAGGAGGAGCAGCGCCCACCCGAAGAGTGATACTAGACTGCCCGGTGATTTCTTGGTTATATATGGCTTGCCGATGCGATGAAACCCGCCAATATAATCACCCATCTCCTCACCGAACCATATCAGCGCCAGGGCGACAATGAGTGATGCTAGGGTGATCAGAAACAACTCCAGACCACCAAAAATCAACGCAAGTATGAGATAGACAATAGCTATTATCAATGAAGATTTCTTTAGCATGGTTTAGTGGTTGCTACACAAATTATACAAATCATTGCTTTAAAATCAACCTTCATGTCCAGTGATTATAAAAGTTCTAAAAGTAACATCAAGAATTCTATGAATATGGGTGCGTCATTGACATCCCATATTCTTTAGTTATACTCACAGTTAGCATGGAAATACTGAAGTTCACTGAAAAGGACCATAAGCACTGGGAAGATTTCGTAGCACACGCAAACAACGGTACGATCTTTCACACCCTGCAGTTTCTGGGTTATCATCCATCAAACCGTTTTCAAAATCACCATCTCATCGTCAAGGATAGGAGTAATATCATTGCCTTATTCCCCACAGTCGAAGATCATAAAACCATAATCTCACACCAGGGAGCATCTTACGGCGGGTTCGTACTCAAGGAAAACCTCGGCATACACACAACGTATTTGATGGTGGAACATGTAGTTCAGTATTTCAAGGCAAAAGGCTACAAGAAAATTATTCTCACACAACCACCTCTCATATACTACAATAACCCGAATCAGTATATCGACTTCGCCTTGATGAAGAATGCGTTCACGTACCTCAAGAGAGACGTCACCGCGGTCATTCCGCTAGACACGGCAGACCCGCTCACAACCTTCCATGGCGATGCGCGCCGTTCGACCAAGAAAGCCATACGTGAAGGGGTGCGTGTGATGGTCTCCGACGAATTCTCTCAGTTCTATAGAATTCTTGGGCACAACCTGGGCATGCGGCATAATGTTACACCAACCCACTCCCTAGATGAACTGACAACACTTAAGAAGATTTTTCCTGACAAGGTAATTCTCTTTGGTGCCTATATCAAAGAGAAACTACTCGGAGGCATCGTAATCTTCATCACCAACCCCCGCGTGATTCTTGCTTTCTACATAAGCCACGACGACAAGTATCAAAACTATCGCCCGGTTAACTTGCTCCTCTATGAAGTCATCAAGTGGGGACGCAGCCAAGGTTTCAAATACCTCGACCTAGGCACGTTCACCCTCAACATGGCGCCAAATTGGGGACTCGGTCGATTCAAAGAGAAATTCGCGGCACGCGGTTTCTTGCGCGACACATATTACCTACAGGTTTAATGGTTAGGGTAAGGATGCTGGACACTTATATAGATACCAGGTATCAGATATCGAAGGATAAATTCCAGCTTCCTAACCTTAACCAAATTACCATTTTGTTAGGATTGGAACGCAGGATAGATGAAAAGAGATAAAATAAGTCTGGGCCATGGTTCGGGTGGATTGTTAATGTCTCAATTGATCAAAGAAGTAATACTCAAACACTTCGACAACAAAATTCTAGAACGCCTCGAGGATGCCGCGGAGCTGCCTACCGCAAAAGGGAAACTCGCATTTACAACCGATTCCTATGTCGTCGACCCCATATTCTTTCCCGGTGGCGATATTGGTAAACTCGCTATCTGCGGCACAATAAATGACCTGGCCATGAAAGGTGCAATACCCAAGTTCTTATCATTCTCGTTAATAGTCGAAGAGGGCTTTGCCTTCCGAGATTTGGAAAAAATCCTGAAATCCGCCTCGCGCACGGCCAAGAAAGCCCATGTCGACGTGGTTTGCGGCGACACGAAGGTGGTAGAAAGAGGAAAGGCAGACAAAATATTCATTACCACATCGGGGGTGGGCATCATCAGACAAAATCTCGGCAAGGGTAAAATCAGAATTGGAGACCGGGTAATGGTCAGCGGTACAATTGGTGATCACGGTATTGCCGTCATGAACGAAAGACTGAACCTAGGTCTGCAGTTTGATGTAAAGAGTGATGTCGCACCATTACACCCGCTCGTCAAGAATATCCTCGATGCTAGCACCGGGGTTCATTTCATGCGTGATCCTACAAGGGGTGGAGTTGTTTCGGTCCTGAACGAAGCGGTCGAGGGCGCAGAGTATGGCATAGTGATCGAGGAAGGTTCCTTGCCCATAAAGAGACAGGTCAGGGGTGCGAGCGAGATCCTGGGACTCGACCCGTTATATATCGCCAATGAAGGAAAATTCATAGCGGTCATCGCTCGCAAGAACGCGACAAAGACCTTAAGAATCGCAAAGAGCCATCCGCTTGGCAAGAATGCGGCGTTGATCGGCGACGTCGTCCGAGAACCTAAGGGTGTTTGGTTGAAAACAAAGATTGGCGGGGTTCATCCGTTGCTGCAATTGGAGGCAGAAGGGTTACCGCGTATCTGCTAAGCACTGAATAAGACACAGAAATCACTGAAAAGTATACAACACACTGAAGACACAGAATCATGCTGAGTGTAAGGTTCAATGTTGCGAACGAAGTGATACTACGAGCGAAGCGATACTGCGAATGAAATGATACTGCGAGGGAACCGATACTGCGAGCGTAGCGATACTGTGCCAATTTTGTACATATCTTTGATATGGCAACAAAATTGAGCATCCTTGACTTCGGTATACATACGGTTATAATTTCTCGGAAAATAATGCAAATTTCCTCGGCAGATAATGCAATGTTCATGCAATACGCAATCACCCTCGCAGCAAAAGGCGGAGGCAAAACCGGCGTCAACCCTTTGGTAGGTGCAGTTATAGTAAAACGCGGTAGAATTGTCGGACAGGGATATCATCGAAAAATCGGCGAGGCGCATGCCGAGATAGTAGCTCTTGCCGAGGCCGGCAGTCGTGCCAAAGATGCTGACCTGTATGTCAATCTTGAACCGTGCTGCACCCACGGTTACACACCACCCTGTGTAGATGCTATCATCGATGCAGGGATAAAGAGGGTTGTGCTTGGTGGCATAGACCCAAATCCGGCGGTCAACGGCAAGAGCATTCAAATACTGAAGAACAACAACATACGCACGGTCGAAAGCATCCAGCATGCTTACATTGATAAGCTCAATCGCTGGTATCGGAAATATATTATTACAAAAACACCCTATGTGATATTGAAAATAGCGACAACGAGAAACATGAAAATATCCGGCTTCCCAACAAAATATGTGACCTCAGAACCATCAATAAGGTATGTCCACGCACTGCGCAGTCAGGTTAATGCGGTGCTTGTCGGTATTAAAACAGTGTTGTCTGACAATCCGTATCTTACCGACCGTCTGGTGGGCCGGCACAATCCAGCGAGGATCGTCATCGACCCTCACCTGGATATACCCCTCAACGCAAATTTCCTGGCGCCCAATGTCCGAAGAATTGTTTTCGCGAATCGTGACAATGACCGAACGAAGATTGACAAGCTTAAAGAAGGAGGAGTGGAATTAGTGCTTCTCGAGGGTGATCGATATCCGACCGCAGAAGTGATCCACCATATCGGTACCTTAAAAATCGGATCAATTCTCGTTGAGGGCGGGGGCGAAACTTTCTCCCAGTTCTTGAATGAGAAAACCTATGATGAGCTGTTACTATTTGTCGCCCCCACTACGGTCCAAAAGGGTATCGAGATTCAGGTTAATGGAAATATCCTCAAGAAAATAAAGCCTCAACAAATCGGGGAGGATTTACTATATCATGTTTACCGGGATAATTGAAGAAAAAGGAAGAATAGTATCCATATCAAAATCCAAGGTCCAAAAAATCAACATTCGATCGGCTTTAGAAGTAAAAAATGGTGACAGCGTCGCTATCCAGGGTATCTGCCTCACGGTCACCGATGTGACGAAGACCGGGTTCGTCGTCGACGTCATGCGGCAGACACACGGTGTGACAACCCTTGCTGAGTGGCGTGCCGGTAATTACGTCAATCTCGAGCGTGCCTTGCGTATTGGCGACCGCCTGGGCGGACACATGATACTCGGTCATGTTGATGAGGTGGGCAAAATGACTAAAAGAAAGGCCAACGAATACTCCTTCACCATGAATCCAAAAAATGCGCACTACCTTGCCCCTAAAGGTTCGATCAGTATCGATGGCATCAGTCTTACCATCGCGTCCATCTCTAAGAGTGCCTTTTCTGTCTCCTTAATACCACACACACTAAAACATACGACGTTCGGGACCTTACGCACCGGCTCCCGGGTCAACATTGAATACGATTATCTGGCGAAATTGTTGATCAGTCAGAAGTGAATCTTGGTATGTAAATAAACTGGGCCTTGATAAAATTCAGTTTATCTGAATCTCTACCTTGCCCGCTGAATCTTTTAAGAAAATTCTCGAATTTTTCAACCGCTCAATCTTCCAAAGCATCGCCGTATCGGTTTCGGGATCATCATAGTCTAAGACGATGTCTTGCATCTCTCCCGACGACGAGACAGCGCCGGTCAGTCGGATCGTTTTGTACTGTTCCACATAGGGCAGGAAAAGAGAAAAAGAATCCGCTGTTGTAAAAGTCTGAACATGCAAATGTTTGAGGTTGGGCTCTTCTCCATGCTGGGAAAATGCAATTCGCAGTGTATCAGGGAAATATTTGCCTGGTTGGGCAAACACCGGCAAGGGGTTGATTACTTTCAGGAAATCCACACTCCTCCCAATCAGGTCATCGTGTAACAGGAATATAACCTGGAAGTACAAACTGTCCGAATCACTTTTTTTGTAGCATTCAAACTCAAACCCTCCGTCCGCACCAGTCTTGCCCTGCCAGATTGGCTCAATAACCTTTCTCCCTGCGGTGGATACCTTATTTACAAAGAATTCAACTTGTCCTAAAGGAACCCCGCTAAGAGCGATCCAGCCAACAACAACGATATCACCATCTGGTGTGGTGTATCTTCCTCGCAGGTATTCAGCCCAAGTTCTGAATTGTTCAGGTACGCGATACCGCTCACCCTCAGTGAGACGCTTGAACCTATTGTAGATCTCGACGTCACGCGGGCCATGAGCCAGTATCTTCACGATCCGCTCCAGTCGATAGTAGTCCAGTCCCTCGATGATTTTCATTGCCAGAATATCCTCGGCGTGTCGACGCAAGGTGTCCTTGGTATTTAATCTACCGAACGGATAGAAGGCATTGTAGCGGCGGCTCGACAACGTGAATTGGTCCTCGTCAAACGACAGGGTCTGCCGGTCATCATAAGCAGCATAATATACTGTGGCAATGCCCTCGCCATAGTCAAAATATCGATACCTACGGGAATCATCACGTATGATCATTAACATCAACAACATCGCGATCGAAATGCCAATCGGAGTGATTACGCGCACCGGCGAACGCTTGGTGTGTGACACGCGCAGAAATTGCCGGTCGAACGCAAAAACATAGAAGACCGCAAGAAGCATGAACACCAATAACGCAATCAAGGGAGTATTACTGATGAAATCGTTTGCCAGCGATATACGATAACCTAATGCGTGGAAGAAAAACTGAGATTTGAGTAAGGGAAGAAAATCTGCCAGAGTAATAATAACAATAATCAAGAAAAAGGTACTCAGCGTCCAGGCACCGGCAACCAAGTGATTCTGGCGGAAGAAGAAATGATTGATCAAAAACAGAATCCCGAGCAATGCTATGAACGGTAGCAGGCGGAGCAGGTAGCTACTAATGCTTGTAGAGTATCGCGCCAGGGAGAAGTATTCAATTCCAAAGGGCAAGAACGGCAAGGCAAGCACCACCATCCAGATCACCATTTTTAAGAATGTCTTGCCAAGGGGATCATTATAGATGATAGTTTTCACAACCAGCGCGTAAGACCAGAACAGGACATAGAACAAAACATATATGCTTTGGTTGCTATAACCACGCAATACATTAACCGGGAAGAGGACTATCCAGACCAGGTGGGTGTACAGCGCCGGGTAATTGTACGCCGGACCGAGTGCCAATCTAAAGAGCAGCAGACCGAACACAATCCCGAAGCCGCAGTTGAATAGATAGGAGGCTTTCTTTTTGCTCATAATCGTTGAAGACCCATCTCGAAGAACCCGGGAATTACCGTAAACACCCATGTGTATGTGTAGCATTTCATGGTCATTGAATTACTGCCGTGTATCATAGATCCACTCGATGAAGAAAACACTGGAACTCAGTGACACGGTTTACAGGATCCGAAGAAAAAAAGTGATAATGCCCGAACGGTCGATTTCCGAACGCAAACAGAACCCCAAAAGCAGATTCTCATGTCGCAGGATCATGCAATCTTCCTGCCGCAACCACATCCGCATGCCAATCTTTTCGGCGTAGAATGACTCTATATCTTTGATTTTCTGTGTCTTTAAGAATATTTTGCCGGCCATTATGTTATCCCAGAGGGTTACTCTGTATCGCCTATGTGACGGCAGCTATGTCTGCACTTCGAGTATGTTGATGTTACGCTTCTTGAGTTCACCAATGAACTTCGTGTAAAGATCGCTCGTTATTGCGTCCTCAGGAGCAACAATACCCTTTTCCTTTATCTCGCCTCTTCCGATCATACGTGCCGTGATCGCCATGGGAAAACCGGTCACCCTCATCATCGATGAAATATCGTTCTCTACATCTGCCTCATCCCACATGAAATACTCGATCTTGATATCCTTGCCATTCTTCTTTCCCTCTAGGGTATTGTACATGACGCAGACATCAGTCTCGCCTTCATTTGGCAAAAGCCTGGGTGTTATTATCGACAACAGGAACTCCCGGGGAATGACCTCGTTACCCTTATAGTCAACTGGGTCAATATCGAGCATGCCGCACTCCTTGAGCGTCCGTACCCCCAGCCAATGCCCTGGCCAGCGCACGGTCTTCTCAGCAAATTCCTTCAGCTGGGGTCTAGTGAAGAGAAAACTGGGCATACCGGGTGTTACTGCACACTCCAACCCCTCATCTCTACCGAACTGATTGAATCTAAACTTCTCAAAATCAGTCGCCGCATCTACTTCAACAATCTTGCCATTTTTTATCACATTGAGTCTGATCATGTACTCCCTAAGCACATGCTCAAATGCCCAGGTTATCATGTAGCGTAGCGGGTGTTTTGCAGCCGCCTCTTTCGAAGGAATACCCCCGACTCTGGCCACAGCGCGCTCGGCGACGTCGATCTTCCTGATGCCATCACCAATGGTTATGTTACTCAAACCAGGGGCAAAGCCCATCCCGTCAACGAAAGTCACGTTGTTCTCGCACGCCCTTTTATGTAACCATTCGCCGTAATCGCTCAGCTTCATACCCGCTGGCACTTCCAGCCCTTCGATCTCATAGGCGTCAGGGGTCCGGTGAAACTCCTCGATCGTATCGACAATATTGAGCCCCGCATCGATTGCCAAATGCACTACCTTGTAGCTGGTCTGCCGATTGGGCAAGGTCAACACCCCTACATCATACTGCTTCATTAATGCTACGGCTGTTTCTTTGTCGTTTATATCAAGAATGTGCGGAATTATCTTTTCGCTACCGACCGATTGTTTGACCTTCTCGAGCGTTTCTCTGTGTCTACCCACTATACCGATAGCATCTACTTCTTTATCGCCTGCCAGATCCCAGGCCACGGCTGAACCAATCTTGCCTGACCCACCAAAGACCAGAATTCTCATCTTTGCCTCCTTGGACGCTTTTCATTCAGCAATTAACTCAATAAATATTCTGCTAAAAAGCCACCATTACAAAACACCCTCATAATCTAGAGCAATCCTGTGTTATTCCAGACGTCAATTATAGCGAAATATCGCACTATGTCAATTCAAACACCTCAGAAAAACCGATTTGCCGCTGCGGAGCAGTATTCCCAATGCTCGGCAAAGCTGGAACACCAAGCGCCGCTCTGCGTACTTCTATTGCTTGACTTTTTCCGCAAAATGTGGATAATATCTTAAAGGAGAATCGATCATGACGCTAGACAAGAGTAAGAAAGGCGAAATAATCCAGGATTTCAAAAGACACGGCAAAGACACTGGGTCTCCGGAAGTGCAAATCGCCATCTTGACCGAGCGAATCAAGAATCTATCTGACCATCTCAAGCAGTTTCCAAAAGATAGACATTCGAGACGCGGGCTGATCAAGATGGTAAACGATCGGCGCCGTCACCTCAATTATTTGATGAAGAAGGACCGTAGCAAATACCTACAAATCATCAAAACCCTGGATTTAAGAGGTTAGTTTGTATACAGTTTCACTCAAGGTCGGGGAAAAAGAACTAAGACTCGAAACCGGTCGTGTGGCAAAGCAAGCCGCCGCCGAGTGCACGGTCAGCTATGGCGACACGATCGTACTCGTTTGTGTCTCCTATAAACCAGATCCCAGTAAAGGCATAGATTTCCTGCCCTTAACCGTAGACTACCGCGAGCTCTCATTTGCTGCAGGTAAGATACCCGGGGGCTTCATAAAAAGGGAAACCAGGCCGTCAGAAAGTGAGATTCTCATTTCAAGACTGATCGACCGGCCACTGCGCACTCTCTTTCCAAAGGATTTCCGTAATGAAATGCAGATCATCGCCAATCTCCTATCATCGGATGTCGAACACGAACCCGACGCCTTTTGCATAATCGGAGCGGCCACTGCTGTATTGATGTCGGAATTGCCGTTCACGACTCCGATCGCGGCGGTCAAAGTGGGGTTGATCAACGGCAATTATATCATAAATCCTACCCTGGTTCAGCAGACTGACAGTAAACTCGACCTCATCGTCGTCGGCACTCGGGATTCTGTAGTCATGATTGAAGGCGGTGCAAAGGAGTCGAGCGAGGAAGAGATCGTCAACGCCATAAAATACGCGCAGCCAGAAATCATACGCATCATCGAAATCCAGGAAGAGATGGTAAAAGCCGTCGGCAAGGAAAAGATTAATCTGATCCCCCCCTTCGTCGAAAAAGAATTGTCTGAAAAAATAGAGAAAGTAATCGGTGATGAAATAAATCAGGTTTTTCTCTTTAAGGAAATGAAGGCGCGTGAGGATGCAATATACGAATTGATCAAGGTCACTGCGGAAAAGCTTAAAGAGGAACACGAAGATATTGAAGCAAAGGTCAAACACGTCGCTGACGATATGTTACGTGCAAAGATGCGCGAAATAGTCGTCAAAGATAAGAAACGCATTGATGGACGCAGTCTGAAAGAAGTCCGCCCTGTTTCATGTGAAATCGGATTGCTGCCCAGGACCCACGGTTCAGCCCTGTTCACCAGGGGGCAAACCCAAAGTCTTGCAGTAACAACCCTGGGTACTGCAAGCGATGAGCAAAGAATCGATGACATATACGGTGAAGACTCGAAATCCTTCATGCTCCACTACAATTTCCCCCCATTCTCTACGGGTGACGTGAGACCCATGCGCGGGCCGGGCAGACGCGAGATCGGACACGGAGCTTTAGCCGAGCGAGCAATTTCCCCGGTCTTGCCCAAAGATGACGAGTTTCCCTATACCATCAGAATGGTGTCTAATATCCTTGAATCAAACGGCTCTTCGTCAATGGCGAGCGTTTGTGGTACGTCACTTGCTCTCATGGATGCGGGCGTTCCGATCAGAACTGCGGTTTCGGGTATTTCGATTGGTCTGATAACAGAAAACGGACAATCCGTATTGCTGTCCGATATCGCCGGTGCTGAAGACCATTATGGTGACATGGACTTTAAGGTTGCCGGAACTTCAGATGGGATAACGGCAATTCAACTGGATCTGAAAACCCCTGGGCTGCCGGTTGATATTCTTGCTGAAGCAATGCAATGGGCACGCGAGGCACGTTTAGAAATACTGAAGGTAATGAATAGCACTATCAGCAATGCGCGGAGTGACCTCTCCAAGTATGCACCGAAAATAGTTGTCTTCTCAGTCGCTAAAGAAAAAATCGGTGAAGTAATCGGTCCTGGTGGCAAGGTCATCCGTAAGATAATCGCCGACAACGACGTGGAAATCGATATTGATGATGATGGAAAGGTGACAATCGCGGGCGAGGACCGACAAAGTGTCGAAAAGGCACAGCAGACTGTCCAGAGCATTGTCCAGGACGCTGAAGTCGGCAAGACGTACGTCGGCAAGGTCAAACGCATAACAAGCTTCGGAGCATTTGTCGAAATCCTGCCGGGCAAAGATGGATTAGTACACATCTCTAAGCTCTCTCGGCAACGGATCAGGAAAGTCGAAGATGTTGTCAAAGTGGGCGACGAAATTGTCGTAAAAGTTACCAACATTGACGATCAGGGGAGGATTAATCTTATCCGAAAAGAATAAGATAATCCTCACCCAGCTCAACCCCACCGTAAAAATCATCGCTGAAAAACTCCCCAAATATTATTCCTTTTCCATGGGTTTTTTCATCAATCACGGCTCAAGGGACGAAACACTAGAGGATAATGGTATCACCCATTTAATCGAACACATGCTGTTCAAAGGCACCTCCCGTAAATCGGCACTGGAAATCGTGAAAATGATGGAAAGCTTAGGCGGTGCGTTCGACGCCTACACCACCAAGGAACATCTTATCATCATCACAAAATTCCTTTCCGAACACATTACGCGTGTATTCGAACTCGTCACCGAAATACTCTTGGAGTCTAAAATAGATAGCGCTGAGTTGAACAAGGAAAAATCGGTCGTACTCGAAGAAATTAAATCGAGTAATGATGATCCGGGAGATAGCGCATTCGAGCTGTTTTTCAGGACATTCTTGCCTGATCATGCACTCGGACGCCCCATCGCCGGAACCATCGAATCCGTAAAAACCGTCGACGCGGCAAGGACAAAAGAATACTACCGTAGTCTGATGAACAGGGAAATGGTGATTGCCCTCAGTGGCAATTATGATTATGATGGAATCGCCAAACTGGCGAAACAGAAGTTTCCCACGGGCAAACTGGACCAGCCAGTCAGAACCCTACCCGAGCAACGGTTTGGCAAAGTAGTAACTCAGTCACGAAAAGAAGTCTCACAGATCCACTTTGTCGTCGGAACGAGTGGTGTAAGGCACGCATCTGAGCAACATTATGGTCTCTCGATAATGAACACCGCATTTGGGGGCGGCATGTCCTCCCGGCTCTTCCAGGGTCTGCGCGAGAAGGATGGTCTTGTCTATCATGTACAATCCTTCAGTGATTTCTACTGTGATTGCGGCGTATCGGGTTTCTATTTCATCTGTGACAAGAAAAATATCCCCCCAGTTGTCCGCCGCCTGAAGAAAATCTTCCAGGAAATTAGCGCTCACGGCTTCAGCGAAGACGAAATCGAACTCGCGAAGACCTACCTCTCAGGTAACTTATTACTCAGCCTCGAGAGTTCAACGAGCCGAATGCTACGTCTTGCACGTGAAGCGGTATACTCACAGAAAATCGCCACCGTTGATGATGTAGTAGCTAAAATCAATTCAGTGAACGTTGATGGCGTAAACGGGCTGGCGAAGAAATTCCTCAACCCCGAAAAATACACCATTGCCGCTGTTGGGCCGATCACCGAGAATGAGGTAAGTAGCATCCTCGATGATCTGAATAGCTAATATCACAACTGCAATTGACTTCTGTTAGACATCTGTTATAATTATTCATGAAATTAACACTGATTGCACCGGCGGCGGTACATGAAAATCGAAGAGGAATGCAAGGCAGGGTGTTCCAACTGCCCCCACTAGCGCTTGCTACGGTTGCCGCTGCGACCCAGGATTTGTAAAAAGAAGGATTCCTGAAATAAGCAACCTTAGACCCCGTGGTAAAAATCAAGGTCAGTCCTGAAGATTTTGTCGTCGATGAATTGATCGAAATACCCTTGCGCAAAAAGGGTGATTATACTATACTAAAGTTAGAAAAAAGATACTGGAATACGCTGGACGTAATCGATTTTGTGGCTCGGAAAATGCACGTACAAAGAAAACTGTTCTCTCGCGCCGGACTCAAGGACCGCTATTCACTGTCCACTCAGTATCTATCGTTCAAAGGAAATGTCGAACATACCATAGAGGAAGAGCATTTCACCCTCACGCCGGTGGGTAAGAGTCACGTCCCGGTCAGCCCAAGGATGCTCCACGGTAATTCGTTCAGCATA
>DAOVAN010000148.1 GCA_030671005.1 Caldifarciminota bacterium | reverse complement strand
CAACACTGGTATATCGAAAGTAATATGTCAGGTGATAAAAAAGCTACTGCGATGTCATATCTATTTGTTAGAGGGAAAAAAGTAACAGCTGAAGTTGTTATACCCAAAGAATTATGTACTACAATGCTACATGCAAATCCTGAGGATATGATGGAGTACGCTAAGATGTCAGTAGTAGGTGCTTTACAAACAGGTTCCATTGGTGCTCAGGGGCAATACGCAAATGGCTTAACAGCAATTTTTGTCGCATGTGGACAGGATGTAGCCTGTGTGTCTGAGGCTTCAGTTGGAATAACACGCGTTGATGTAACAAGAAATGGGGATTTATACATGTCAGTTTCTCTTCCAAACCTTATAGTTGGAACAGTAGGTGGAGGAACTAGATTTCCTACGCAACAAGAATGCTTAAAAATGATCGGCTGCTGTGGGCAAGGGACTGCAAGAAAATTCGCTGAAATCTGCACAGCCCTCGTCTTAGCCGGAGAGATGTCAATAATGGCCGCATTAGCAGTAGGGGAGTTTACCCAAGCTCACGAGAAATTTGGAAGAAAAAAACAGAGCAACTAGCAGAGACTATAGTAAACCTGACGTTATTCACTACTCAAACTGCAGTTGCTTATGGCGTCAAATACACATCTTCCAGCTTTTTAGTTATGTTCAAAGTAGAGACCTGACCCCATGCGCCCTTGTTTCTGTAAGATTGTTGCATATAATTAAACATGGCGAAGAAATTCATCATCGTTGATGCGCATTCGATCATATTCCGCTCGTATTTTGCGTTCATAAAGAACCCGCTCAAGAACGCGCGTGGCGAAAACACCTCAGGGGTATATGGCTTTGTGAATATGATCGAGAAGATGAAGAAGAAATTGCCTTCCGAGTATATCGGGCTGGCTTTTGACGCACCCGGTGAAACCTTCCGCGACAAGGTGTTCAAAGATTACAAGGCAACCCGTCCCCCACCGCCGCCCGATATTCCATTTCAAATAGAAAAGGCAAAGGAGATATCCACATGTCTGGGCATACCTCAATTCGAGGTAGAAGGGTATGAGGCTGATGACATCCTTGCAACCCTTGCCATCAAGCTAAAGGAACATGGTGATGTCTATATCGCAACATCAGACAAAGACCTCTTGCAGATGGTGAGTGAAAACGTCTACGTGTATGACGCATACCGGGATGAAATCCTTGACCGTGACAAGGTCTACGCCAAATTGGGAGTACCGCCCGAAAAGATACCCATGTACCTGGCACTTGTCGGTGACACGATCGACAATGTTCCCGGTGTGCCGGGCATCGGCCCCAAGCGCGCGGTTGAGATCATAGAAAAATACAAGGACTTTGAACAAGCACTGGAGACTGACGCGCGCCTCAAACCGCATAAGGACGCTGCCCTGTTGTCCAGAGAACTAATAAAGCTGAAGATCGACGTGCCGCTCGACTTGGACCTCGAAGCATTGCGCATCACAGAACCAGACATGGATAAACTCATGCCCATTCTCATCGACCTCCAATTTCATTCATTAATAAAGGAGTATTCGAAGACACAGCACGCAAAGTTCACTGTTCAAGAATTCAAAGATAAAACTCCATTTGCCGATACCGATGCAACGGGCATTGCATTGGATGGCGACCATTTATTTCTCAGCATAGCCGAGGACAAGGTATACCGCGTAGGATTAGAGCAGGCAGCCAATATCTTAACCGACAAGAAGATCGTCAAGGTCGGTTATGATCTGAAGAACGTAGCACATGCTACTGAAGTGAGCGCGCCGCTTTTCGACCTGCGGATCGTATCCTGGCTGCTCGAACCTAACCGGCGCTCGTATTCTTTCGAGGACATATGTCTTCACAACCTCAGCATCTATCCGGAAACAACACCCGAGGCAATCGCCTTATACAGCCACAAGTTGTACCCGATGCTGGAAAGGAAATTGGCCGAACAGAACATGCTCGATCTTTACGACAATATCGAAGCGCCACTCATTCAAGTTCTAACAAAAATGGAAAAACGTGGCGTCGGTCTTGATGTTATTTATATGCAAGAACTCGATGTCGAGGTCGAAGGGCAACTTCGTGAATCACAAAGAAATATCTATAGTATGGTCGGACACGAATTCAACATCAATTCGCCAAAACAACTATCCCGGGTTCTCTTTGAGGAACTGAAGCTGAAGCCGGCAAAACGCGGGAAAACCCATTACTCAACCAACTCCGAGGTACTCACCCAACTCAGCCACAGTCATAAAGTGCCTAAAGAAATACTCAAGTTCCGCGAACTGGCCAAAATGAAATCGACTTATCTTGCGCCACTAGTCATGCTCAGCAAAGAAGGGAGGATCCATACTACGTTCAATCAAGCAAATACCGCAACTGGTCGCCTCTCTTCTTCAAATCCCAATATACAAAGTATACCAATAAGAAGCGATCAGGGAAGGAAAATAAGGAAGGGATTTGTCGCTGACCAAGGTTACAAGATAATTTCCGCTGATTACTCACAGATCGAGCTCAGACTACTGGCTCATATTGCCGGCGACAAGAACCTTATCAAAGCCTTTGCCAAGGGCGAGGATATCCATCGACACACGGCAAGTGTCGTCTTTGGAATCTCTGAAGAGGAAGTTGATGATAGGCAGCGTAGAATGGCCAAAGTCGTCAACTTCGGGCTCATCTACGGCATGAGCGACTACGGGCTCGCCCAGAGATTCGACATCGCCTATGAAGAGGCAACACAATTCATCCAATCCTATTACGACCTTTACCCAGATGTTGCCACCTGGCGTGATGACGCAGTATTATCAGCCGAGGAAAAAGGGTATGCAGAAACCCTGTTCAAACGACGCAGACCATTACCCGATCTGCACGCGCGGAATTATGCGCTGCGCGAGTTTTCCAAGCGTGCCGCAATCAACACGCCAATCCAGGGTACTGCGGCCGACCTCATCAAGATCGCCATGATCGATGTCGAGAATAAACTCTCCGCTGCAAAATTCAAACGTGGCCTCTTGCTATCTATTCATGATGAACTGCTCTTCGAAGTCGAAGAAGAACGTATCGACGAGGCAAGGGAGATAATCAAGGAAAGCATGGAAAAGGCAATCCAGATAGCAGTACCCGTCGAGATCTCGATCGGTATGGGAAAGGATTGGGACGAAGCACACTGAACTACCAACAAGAAAATTCGAAATCCGAATATCGAAATCCTACACCCCGTTAGATAATTATCTAGAAAAATCCACGCGAATTGCAGATTGCCTCAGTACATCTATTCGTTGCGATCCTCACAATGGCACATCTAACGGGGCAAGCAAATGCCAATATCAAAGCACGAATGACCGAAACTGAGATTGCCACGGCCGCCTGCGGCGGCCTCGCAATGACCCTGCTGCGCAGGTAGATTACAGTGATGAAAACAGATAGATTACAATGATATTATTACACCCTTACCTTAATCCTCTCCCATCAAGGGAGAGGTATGGCAGGATGGTTTTGTTAATTCATTCCTTCTCCTGAGGCGGACATCTCGCAGGTTTGATGTTTTCAACAAGCGCAATGACCCCGCACATCTACGATATGCGGGGCAAGCACACTTCCATACCCCCTCATAAAGACATCCTGGCGCATAGACTCTTCCTTGTTGACATTGTCCCAAATTTGTTTATAATTACGGTCAATGAAAACAAAAGTCTTGAAGACAGCAGAAGTGAAGCGCGACTGGTATATTGTCGATGCTACAGGCAAAATTTTAGGTCGACTGGCCTCGAAAATAGCTTTTGTTTTGACCGGCAAGCATAAACCACAATACACACCGCACATTGACTGTGGTGATTTTGTGGTGATTGTCAATGCCGATAAGTTTCGTGTCACCGGGAAGAAAATGACGGAT
>DAOVAN010000108.1 GCA_030671005.1 Caldifarciminota bacterium | reverse complement strand
ACCTCAGTTACCTATCCCAATATTCTCATTCTGGATTATCTGAGGCAAACCGATCAGATAAAACCTGAGACCGAGATGACCGCTGAGGAATACATAAGTCTTGGTTACCAACGGTTGTTGACTTTTGAGGTGCAGGGCAATGGGTTCTCGTGGTTTGGTGACGCGCCGGCGAATAAGGTTCTTACTGCGTATGGTCTAATGGTATTCAACGACATGTCTCGCGTCTATGATATCGATGAACGGATCATCGAACGCACTACTGCCTGGCTGCGGAGTCAGCAAAACGAGGACGGTTCATGGTCGCCCGATGCCCAATACCTGCATGCCGAGTCATGGAGTAGGATACAGAAGAACGAGATCTTGCCGACTGCCTACATTTGCTGGGCGCTCGGGGAGATCGGTGACCGCGGCAATGAAGTTGGAAAGGGACTCAACTTCCTGAGGAAGAACCTGAAGGCAGTGAAGGATGCCTATGTACTTGCCTTGGTTGCGAATGCCTTTGTTGCGATCGAACCGAATTCGGCCACGACCGCCGAGGTACTGAAGAAACTCATCGGCATGGCCAAGAGAGAAAACGATGCGGTTTACTGGCAGGCCAGTATTCCATCGATCACGTTCACGCGTGGCCAGGGTGCTGATGTTGAGGCGACCGGGCTTGCCGCTTATGCATTGATAAAATCCGGTAAATACGGTGATATCGTAACTCAGGCGCTGACCTATCTCATTCGCGTGAAGGATCAGAACGGAGTATGGTATACGACCCAGGGGACGGTCATCGCACTGCGTTCACTCGTTGCCGCGTTGGGCGGTATTGCTGAAGATGTCGAGGCTCAGATTGCAGTGACTATTAACGGTCAGAAAGCAGGAGAGTTCCGCATCGACAAGAGCAATGCAGACCTAATGCATCAGCTAGATTTGAGCAAGGGCATGAAGGATGAGAACACGGTTGAGATCGAGATTAAAGGCAAAGGTAATTTCCTTTATGAAATTGTAAGCAGATACTATTTACCGTGGGAGATCGTACCTCGAAAGGAGAGACCGCCTTTTGTGATTTCGGTCGATTATGATCGTACTAATCTCGTGGTCAACGACATTGTTGATGTCGATGTCCAGATTGAGTTGATGATGCCGGGTCGTGCTCAAATGGTGATGGTTGATCTGGGTATTCCACCGGGTTTTGAGGTTCTAACGCCTACCCTGGATGAACACGTGGGTAAGAAGATCGAAAAGTACAGCCTTACCTCCAGGCAAATCATCATATACCTCGACGAGGTCGTTGCTGGTAAGCCGGTTACCCTGTCTTACAGCCTGCAGGCAAAATATCCCATCCGCGCAAAGGTTCGTGCTTCCAGGGTATACGAATATTACAACACGGACGATGAGGCAGTTGAACAGCCGTTCGAGATGCGGGTGACCCTGTAAAACAGGGATAATATCGGTGTAATCTGCTTTATATCATTGTAATCGAAGAATGCAGCGCCCTCTAAGGGGGCGCTGCATTCTTCGATTCTCCTTGACGTATGACCAAAGCCCCGCCGCCGTCGTTGCGCTTGTCCGCCTCAGGCGGAAGGATCCCGCCGTAGGCGGACGAAGCAATCTGATGAATGTCTATACCTCCTTGACGTATGACCATCCCACCACCCCCGTCATTACGAGGAGTCCGCCGCCAGGCGGGCGACGTGGTAATCTCACTGGGAGGTTTGACCTTGATACAATCTCCTTGACGCATGCCCATATATAGATATAATAATCCCGTGTTATAGCTCAGGTTTGAAGCTATAGTCTCGAGCAAAGTTTTTCAAGCGAGAAAGAAAGGGAGATAAAAAAGGAAAAGGATTATGAGAGATTACGAAGCGATGTTCATTTTTCACCCAGAGTTGACTGAAGAGAAGCTGGAGCAGAGTGTCAAAGCTGTCGAAAATATCATTAAGTCTGAAGCAAAGGGTCGGTTACAAACTGAGAGCTTGGGTAAAAAGACTCTGGCCTATCCGGTCAAGAAATTGAATGAAGGATACTATGTCAACTACGATTTTGAGGCATTGCCCGTCGCCATTGAGAAGATAAAGGAAGAACTCAAGCACAGCGAAGATATTTTGCGTTTCATGATTTTTATAAAGGATTCCAAAAAATGAGTAATATTCGTTTGGGTTACCTAAACTCGGTTCAACTGATTGGCCGATTAGTTGCGGACCCCGAGTTACGCTATACTCAGAAGGGGGCACCGGTATGCGATTTTCGTATCGCGTCTACCAGGAGATATAAGAATCGGGAGACCGGTGAGCAGCAGGAAGATACTCTATTCATAAACGTCGTTGCGTGGCGCCGCCAGGCAGAGCTGGCCAATGATTTCCTGAAAAAAGGCAGTGCTGTACTGATCGAAGGTAGAATACGTTCGCGACAATGGGAATCAGCACAGGGAGAGAAACGTTCCGCGATTGAGATTGTGGCGCAGCGCATTCAATTCCTTGATATTCCGGACAGGACTGCCACACCCAGTGCTGAGCCGACACCTGATACTGAAGAAGAAGTGAAAGACGAAGGAGCGGTTGATACACCCTTCTAATGGTTTGAAAGGAGAAAAATGGCGAGGAAGAAGTGTCGCTTTTGTAAGCAAGGTATAGACGAGATAAGCTATAGGGATACGTCGATTCTGAAGGGTTTCATAAACGAACGTGGTAAGATATTATCCTCAAGAATTACTGGTACGTGTTCTTATCATCAACGCAGGCTTTCGCAAGCAATCAAGCGGGCACGTGAGATTGCTATGCTACCGTATGAGATCAAATGAAGGTAATCCTTCTTAAGTCTCTTGAGAGAGTTGGTAAGCCATTTGACATCGTGGAAGTGAAAGATGGCTATGCGAGGAACTACCTCTTTCCTCAAAAAATGGCCATCGAAGCTACTGATGGCAATATCCGCGGTCTAGAAAAATCAAAGAAGCGGTTCTCAAAACAGATGGATAAAATAAGAATGGAGAGCATGGACCTCGTGGAGCGTGTCAACAATCTTTCGGTCAAGGCAACGATCAAAACCGGTATGGATGGCAAGACATTCGGGAGCATCACGTCGGCTGATCTGGCGTCACTGTTGAAAGCAGAAGGGGTTGAGATTGATAAGAAAAACATTGTGCTTGAGGAACCACTGAAACAACCCGGGGTGTATGACATAAAGGTTCATCTCGGCGAAAATATGAATGCTGTATTTAAACTCGCGGTGTTGGAAGAAGGAGTGTAGAATACTAGAGGTCTTTGTAAACGCGGTCATCGAAGATCAGCAGTGGCACACATACGTAGTCCTATTAAAAGAAAAATTTGGTGAACGCACCCTTCCGATATGGATCGGTGAGAGTGAGGCAATGGCAATCGCGCTGTCCCTCGAAGGTGTGAGACCCAAACGTCCATTGACCCATGATTTGTTGAAATCCATTCTCGACGCTTTCCAGGCAAAGGTTTCAAAAATCGGTATCGTCGATTTGAAAGACGAAACATACTATGCCAAGATATTCGTGGAAATGGATTCAAAGGTCTTCGCAATTGATGCGCGTCCTTCAGATTCGATTGCGCTGAGTTTACGCACCAAGAGCGGCATATGGGTCAACGATGACATAATGGGTCAAAATGGTATTGTGCTTCAAGGCGACAAGACCATTGACGAACTGAAGCGCCGTTTGCGAAACACCAAACCAGAAGCTTTTGGTGAAGTTGATTTCAATAAATAACACCCAAAAAAGGATTTGAGTACAAAAAGAAACATCGTCGACCTCAGCAAGATTTCCGATATTGAGAGGAAGATGATCGGCGAAATCCTGGAAATAAAGGAAAAAGAGGTCAACAAGATGATGATTCCCAAGAACGAGATCGTGGCTTTGCAATATAATACACGTCTCGATAAGGCTGTTTCGGCCTACAAGCAGTATCATTATTCTCGATACCCGGTCTACCTGGAGGACCTGGATCAAATAGCTGGCATTCTTTACATCAAAGACATTATCTCATTTTGGAATGAATATCGCGATTATCCAGTCGTCGAGTTCGTCCGTCTGCCGCACTTTGTGTATGAAGACCGGCCTGCCTTGAGCGTTTTTCTGGAATTGCAGAGATTGAAGCTCTCGTTGGGCGTTGTCATCGACGAGTTCGGCGGAGTTTCTGGTATCATTACGGTTGAGGATCTGATTGAGGAGATCGTTGGTGATATCGAGGACGAATTCGACAAGAAGAAGAAACCGTTGATCGAGAAAATCTCGGATAATGAGTATTATCTGAATCCCAGAATGGAAATAGACGATTTTGCCGAGAGATTTGATATCACGATTGACGAGGACGACGTTTCCACTGTGGCCGGTTTGATTTGCAAGTATGCTGATTGCATACCCAGGGTGGGGGATGAAATTAAGTACAAGAATTTTCTATTCAAGATAACCGAAGCAACCCGCAGGAAAATAAGTAAAGTAAGACTGAAAAAACTCTGACGAACTTTCAGTTCGTCGATTACAGTGATAGACAACTTGATTACAATGATGGGGCGTAGTGCACCGCATCCGCCTGCCCCGTAGATTGAAAATGTACGGGGTCATTGCGAGGAGTGAAGCGACGAAGCAATCTCCACTAGCGTTGGAAAGAAGATTACAGAGATGAAAATACAAGAACATATCTGTGTTCGATAGTTCTAGAATTCTAAAACTTTCGAATTTGTTGGACCTCAAGAACCTACCTCAATAGGAGACAACACTTATGCCCAATCCTCTCCCTTGAGGGGAGAGGACTTCGTCGTGAGCTCAGTCGAACGAAGAAGGTGAGGGTGTAATATCCTTCTGCCCCATAGATCGAAAATGCTTCTCCGGGGGCAGGTTTCTACATTGAACATAAACAATACGTACATCAACATCTTAGGCCAAAGTGTTTTTTAAACGACTGACGTCATTGCGAGCGAATCCGCATTAGGTGGAGAGCGCGGCAATCTCACGCAACACGCCCTGCGTTATGTTCAATGTAGAGACCTGACCCCATGAGCCCTCCGGCTTGACTTAGTAGCATATATAGATAGAATATAATGAAGGTTGACGGTTCTGGAGGTGTGTGATACGAACCAAGTTAGCCACAGTGCGGTCCTAGAATGTAAATAATACATTATCACGCAAAAAGGAGGTGTGGTATGCCAACACTCTTTTGTGTATACAATCTGAAAAAGGATGCAAACGTCGAAGAATATGGTACCTATCTCACCAAAACGAAAATTCCAGGAATTAGAGGTGCGCCTTGGTGTACAGGCTTTAAGACCTGGAAGGTAGCCAAAGTCCTTGCTCCAGCTGTTTCTGCGCCCGAGGGTGATTTGCCTAAAGAACCTCCCTACCAGTATCTGGCTAAGCTGGACGTGTCTGACTTAGGTGCGATGGTGAGTTTTCTCGGGACTGATGCAGGTAAGGAATTTATGCAATCGTGGAGCGTCTTTCTCGATCCGACATCGATATTCACCATGGTGGATGAAGTATAGCAATATGAGCTGAAGTTTCTGTAACAAAAGGACCGCACTACTTCTCTGGGGTCAGGTCTCTACATTGAACATAAACAATACGTACATCAACATCTTAGGCTAAAGTGTTTTTTAAACGACTGAC
>DAOVAN010000113.1 GCA_030671005.1 Caldifarciminota bacterium | reverse complement strand
AAGGGTGGCAAAATCGTGCTGGGGCAGGATATCATGGCTGACGATACGGCCGTATGGAAAGCCTTGTATATCGCTGATGCATACTATGGCGAACAAGACGCTTTCTATGAGTTCGCACGCACAAATAACAAGAAGATATTGACTAAATGAGAAAAGGAGCATGATACTCAGGCACCGATTGAGCTCCAGGGCACTTGTCATATACTTCTTGATCGGTATTGCCTTGATCGGTATCGTAACATTCATCTATTCCAACTATTTGATTCAAAGAATAAAAAAGGAAACAGAAACAACGTCCCGCCTCTTTGCCGAATTTGCCCGTGGACCAAGCATCGACGAAGAAAGGCTTCTGGAATTATTCTATGACATGGTGATCAAAAGAATTGACTTTCCTGTTATCCTGACTGACGCAGAAGGCACGCCATATTCATCGAAGAACATCAAAGAAAAAGACTTGTACAAGGCCGTTGATAGACTCGACCGGGTACAGAAACCCATCCCCATGGTCATTAAACATGGCGCCGATTCCACCCTTTTGGGATATGTCCACTGGGGTCTCTCCCCGTTTACTAAATCACTGCAGATTCTACCTTTTGTTGAGACGGTCTTTCTCATTGCATTTTTATTTCTCGGCTTCTGGGGCTATTTACTCTACCGGAAAAGCATTGAAGAAAAAATTTGGAATTCCCTAGCCAAGGAAACTGCCCATCAACTAGCAACACCGCTGTCATCACTCATCGGCTGGCTCGAGGCACTAAAAGGAAACATCGACGATGAAACATTCGAAGGAATTCAAGAAGATGCCGTGCGTATGCGGGAAGTGCTGGAGAAGTTCTCGCGAATCGGTCTGCCACCGCGCCTAGTGGAGAAAAATCCGATGGAAACCATAAAGAAATCCGTTAACTACATAAAAAGACGCGGCCACGCACAAATAGAATTCCGTGAGGACTATCGACCATTACCAACTGTGCGATTCGATGATGTGCTTCTGGAATGGGCAGTTGAGAACATCCTCAAGAACGGGTTGGATGCAATCGGCTCGAATCCCGGGGTGATATCGATCAAGACCTATGCTTCAGATGGTGCGGTCATTAGAATCACAGATACGGGCAAAGGAATCAAGACGAGCAGCAGTATCTTCAAGCCTGGATACACGACCAAGAAATACGGTTGGGGTCTAGGGCTAGTTCTCACCAAAAGAATCGTTGAGGAATACCACAAGGGGAAGCTATCCCTGAGAGAAACAGGAATGAAAGGAACATGCTTTGAAATATACATACCGGGGGTTGCAAAATGAAAATACTATGGATTGATGATGAAATTGATTTGTTGAAACCATTTATCTATCTTCTACAGAAGGAAGGCTATGACGTACAAACCGCAACCAGTGGCGAAGATGGAGTGAAACTCGCCAGCAAAGAAGCCTTCGATTTAATCTTTCTCGACGAGATTATGCCAGGGGTCGACGGTCTCGAAGTACTGAGAAAAATCAAGAGTGAAAACTCAGAGCAACTCGTCGTCATGGTCACCAAAAGTGAAGAGGAAGATTTGATGACCGAGGCATATGGCGGTTGGGTCGACGACTACATAACAAAACCATTCAGTCTTAGCCAACTGCTCTCGGTCCTCAACCGCACGCTGAAACGCCGTTCCATAATCGAAGAAAAAATGGCAGAATCATATTCGACTCAACTGAGAACGATCGTTGAGCCAACCGACCACAATGAGTGGGTCGAATATTATCGAAATATCGTATCCTGGGACACAAGAATGCTGGAGTTCGGGAGCAAAGATCTGAAAGCGATACATGAACAGAAAAAGCGCGACGGAAACGCGGGCTTTGCAAAATACATTGAGAGCGAATACCCCGATTACCTTAAAGGTAAGGGACCGCTCCTTTCGCACCAGATCTTCTCACACATAGTCTTTCCGGCACTGAAGGATGGGCCAATCTATTTTGTCATTTTCGACTCCATGCGTCTTGATCAGTACATAAAATTGATACCGTTCATAAAAGACCACTACGAAATTGCAACTCATTATTACTATTCGATTCTGCCAACGGCGACACCATATTCGAGAAACTCGATATTCGCCGGCCTTCTACCTTTAGAAATCGTAGAGCAATATCCACAGTATTGGCCATATGAAGAAAAAGGGCAAAACAGATTTGAACGAAACTTGTTCGCGGAACAATTGAAGCGAAACAATTTACGCTTGAATTTCTCGTTCTACAAGCTGTCATCCATAACGGAAATCGGCAAAAGCATCAATAAAATCAAAGGCGAATCGACCGACATAGTAATCATCATCATAAACTTCTTTGACATGCTTATCCATTCTATCCCCGGTCGGGGCAATATGAAAGGCATACTCGATGACGAAAGAGTACTACTGAACATACTAGCCTATTGGTTCCCGCTATCGCCTATCTTCGAGCTCTTCAAGGCTCTTTCCCGCAAGGGCAGACGGCTGATCTTGACCACGGACCACGGATTCATCAGAGTCCGGCGTCCGACAATCATATATGGTGGACGCGAGATATCACCAAATCTGCGCTACAAGTATGGACCTGCCCTGAGGGTCGATAAGAAGAGTGCGCTACTCTTGAATAATCCGGGAGACATCAGCTTACCCAGCGATGACCCATCGGTGCGTTTCGCCATCGCAAAAGAAGATCACTATTTTATCTACCCAACAAAGCCAACCGAGTATGAAAAGGAATTCAAGTACACTTTTCAACATGGTGGCATATCAACCGAAGAAATGATCCTCCCCATCGGGGTAATGAAACCAAGATAAAAAGACCGGTAACGTACTACGGTTACGAAACCCGTTTCGTTTAGGGATAACGTCTTACGTCTTAGAGACCGTAACCGTAGGACGCTTGACGATACGTGCCCCGTTAAATAAGGACAAATGGTTCATCAAGGCTAGCGAATGGTAGTTCGACTATGAAACCGTTATACACACAGACAAAGAATAGTTCTATTTAACGGGGCGGGCTTCGTAACCGCCAAACGTTGACCCTACGCGCCTTATCCTTTCTTCCAGCATCCTAACCCTAACCAAATTACAATTCTGGGAAATGTGGGGCCTCTACCGGAGGGCGAAATGTTATTTCAATAAAAAAAGCAGAGACCCCGGATTTGTGTTACTCAGGTGAAAATGTAAACGGGATTGATACCATCTGTTCAAACGGTACACCGTTTTTGGTTGCTGGATTGAACTGCCATTGGCGGGCGGCATCCAACGCTGCACGCTCGCAGGCAGGATTGCCAAAAGTCTTTAATATCTGCGCCTCTTTCACTCCTCCATCACCGCTGACCAGAACACGAACGACGATTGTTCCGGATGCGCCGAATTCAGCTGCTGCTGCCGGGTATTGCGGTTCAATGCGTCTTGTGGGTTCGGCACGGGTAATGACCGAAGGCTTGGGTGGTGCGGGCGGGGCTGTAGCTACAATAGTGGTGGTTAGTGTATCAGATATCGTTTTATCGCTCTGTGCAGCCGCCTCGAGGATCCTTTCTGGTGCGATGACTTCGGGTGGTTCTTCGCTGCTGGTTATCTCGGACTCAACCGCCGCAGGAGCGTTCTCCGGTTCAGATCCACTTTCCTGCAGGGGTGCATTTTCCGGCATCGCCGCTGCAACACTCACTCTGCGTTCAGCCTCAGGAATCCAATAAACCGAAGCGCTCGCCAACCTTACATCATGCTCAACACCCTTCACCCGCTTGTAGGTCGCTGTTACTTTGTCAGGTACAACAAGAAACGTGTAAGGTTGATCTTCGTAGATGACTTCCTGAAATTCATTCCATATCTTTCTTGCTTCCTTACGGTCGAGCATGGACACACCAACATCGATCAGCGAATCGACAAATTCGTTTGCATAGGACACGAAATTGTACCTGCCCTGCGAGTTCCAAAATACTGAAGGGTCGATCTTTTCGCCTACCCGCCAGCCCATGATGTAACCGTCAAATCGCTTGTCCACCAAAGCATTGATGAACGCAGCGGCATCAAGTGTCTGAGGGATTACCCTCACACCGATTTGCTGTAGATCTTCTGTAACATGCTGAAGAATGGCTACCCGGTCAGGATTCTCCGAGTTAGTAATAACCCTGATCGTGAAATCCTTCCGGTCTTTATCGATTATTCTGTTGCGGTTAAAGTCTGTAAAACCTCTTTCTTGAAGTATCGTGCGTGCATTCTCAACATTATACTCGATTCGTTGAATCTGCCCATTATATCCCCATGATGACGATGGGAGAGGACCCAGGCAAATCTCACCCATTCCTGCAAAGACGTCATCCAGTATGCGCTGTTCATTGATCGCCATACTCATAACCGTACGCACTTCCTTATCCTCGAGAAACGGGTGGGTCAAGTTCCAGCCGATATACAAGTATGAATTGCCCGGCTGGCTAAAAATCGTAACGTTCTCATTGTCACGTAGCTCTTGTGCGGCTCTCGGTGCGATATTCAAAACAACATCCAACGCACCATCAGTGAAATCATTAAGCATTTCATCGATGTTGGCGTAGTGCATAATCTGTATTTCATCTAGCGGGGGCCGACCGCGATAATACTGGTCATTGGTGGTCAGAAAAAGCCCTGAACCGCGCACCCAATTCTCAATTCTGTAAGGACCATTACCGACTGGCTCCTCACTAAATCGTGCACCCTTGTCTTCGTGCACATGCTTCGGAACCGGAACGATGTCAGAATCAGTCAGGATATCCGCATACACCTTCTCAAAGGAAAACCTTATCGTGTAGGGATCCAGTACTGCAACGTCACGAATAAACCGTAAAGAATTAACATTCGCATAGTTGGTTTCCGGATCCTTCATCTTTTGGTAGGTATAGAGAACATCGTCAGCCGTAACCGGTTCACCATCCCACCATTTGACATCCCTTCTCAGATAGTAGGTAATCGTCTTCAGGTCTTCAGAGAATTCCCATGACTCTGCCAGCACTGGCCTCATCTTGCCGGTCTGCTTGTCTACTCGATGGAGATGCAAGAACAGCAGATCAAGGATCTCACTGCTAGAAAACACCGAAGGCTCGAGGGGGCTAATCCTGGTCGGCAAATCCATTGTGCCGAGTACCAACCGGCCACCGGTTTCGCCCATGAACTGGTCATCTTCTTGGCCACACGAAAATAGCCCAAGAAGGAATAATATCAATACCAATGACAAACATCGCATATCGACCTCCTGAATCTATCTGAATTATACTGCGTATTGGGAATCTGTCAAGAGACTTAAGTTTATGAGACTGGATTACCGAAATAGACCTTCATATGTGGCCAGGGTATTTCTATGCCCTCCTGGTCAAATGCCTGCTTAATTCTCTTCCTCAACTCGCCCATCACATCCCATTGCATGATGGGACGTGTGTCACCGAGAACCTTGATTTCGATACCTGAATCACCTAAGGCATCGACCCTCAGCAC
>DAOVAN010000158.1 GCA_030671005.1 Caldifarciminota bacterium | reverse complement strand
ATGTCGCCTTTCTTGCTGTTGGCTATAACATCACTCAGAAGGTCGCTCGAGTAACCTCCACTAACCTCTTTTTCTAATTGTTTCTCTCCACATACAACTTGGAGATTGAACGATTTGACTATCTCGGCGAGTTTCATCTTAGTTTTCTCCATTGTTCTGTGTATCATGCAATTTTTTTCTCTGTATGTATATGCAATCTTCCAGGCGTGCTTCACCTCGCACGATATCCTCGGCTAAGGTTTTGCAGTCTGGTGCGCCACAAACGCCACAATCGGTGCCGGGAAGCTTGCCAGTCAATTCCTCTTTCATTTTTAGTTTTTTAATTGCCATGCTACGGTCAGCATCGAGCGGCGGGAATGACTTGGGTTCAACCGCCCATTTGAATGAAAAGAAGTTCTCTTTATAAAGCTTCGTCACTAAATTGGTGTTAACTCTTTTCTTCCCACCAAAATGTCTCAGAAGTCTTAAGACATTACTTTTGGCAACAAATCGGTTCTCGACGGTCAGTGGACCACCGATGCACCCATCCGGGCATATCAGGCATTCAAGATATTCGATGTTTTTCAATCTCCCTGATTCCACATCTTCCAGTATACGGATCGTGTCCAGCAGACCAGATACCGAGACTGTATTGGTGTATTTCAGCCCTCTAATTTCGCCACCTTCAAAGGCCCAGCCAATGCCAATCCCACTAATGCGCGTCTGTGTTTGCATCATCAACAGCCCGGCTTCTTGCTTCAGTTTCATCATGACTTTGTTGTATATCTCTCGTATTGAAATTGCACCATCAAGGTTTGATTTCGCCATACTCTCAGGATGATTTATCGAGACCATTTTAGCCGAACACGGTGTGATATGAATAATGCCAATATCTGCGGTTTTGATGTTTTTCTCCTTGGATACTTCGAGGCGTAAGTTCTTGGCGGCGATTTCACGTGGCGGTTCGAGGGGCAGGATGTTTTCACACAGGCTTGGAAATAGTCTTTGAACAAGCCGTATTACAACCGGACAGATGGATGAGATTATGGGTCTAGGGGACTTGTGCTCGTCGAGGTACTCCTCGGTGGCAATGCTCATCATTTCGCACACCAATGCTTCGTCATACACGTGATCAAAGCCAATTTCCTTGAGTATTGTCAGGATTTCGTTGGGCATGACCTCTTGACCGAGTTGCGTATATAAAACAGGCGAGGGTAACGCGATTTTGTATTTGAAGCGATCCAGATCGGAAAGCAGCGTCGTAAGTGGCATTATGGCGTTGTGTGGGCATACCCTTAGACACTCACCACAATCAATACATCTTTCGTAATTGATGCGCGCCTTGTGGTTACGTAGCCTAATGGCTTTGGTAGGACACGCCTTCATGCAGGCGACACACCCAATACATTTTGCGTCGTCAACTTTGATGGAATGAAAGAAAGTTTGTTCAGCCATTTTTTCCGTTGAGAAGGATTTTGATCTCGAGCCGTGTACCCTTTCCCACCTCTGATGATATCTTGAATGTATCAGCATTCTTCTTCATATTAGGCAGCCCCATGCCTGCGCCAAAACCCATTTCTCGCATTTCCTCAGTTGCGGTTGAAAATCCAGGTTTCATTGCCAAAACAATGTTTTCTATTCCTGGTCCTTTATCATTAATTGTTAGCAGTATCTTGTCCCGGTAGACGTTTATTTTCATCGTGCCGTGATGGGCGTACATCACTACATTCATTTCTGCTTCATAGGCGGCAATGGCAATGCGTCTTATTATGTCGCTGTCAATACCAATCTCGCGTAATGTGTTTCTTATCTTGCAGGACGATTCGCCAGCATTGACGAAGTCGCCACCCTGGATTTTGAATTCCTGCTGAAGCAAAACTCTATTTTTCATTCCCCTTTTTTTCGTCTTCATAAGTGGAAGCGCCTTTCATGCCATTAGTGTATAGGATACCACACGCTTCATACATCTTCAGTTTGGTTGCCAAAAGAGGAATGTCACATTGTTGAGCTAGTTCAATCGTCTCACCCGATGGGTTCTTGCCGCGCACAAAGACGATTGCAGCGACTCCGGCAATTTCACATGTCCGAACGACCTGTTTGTTCGTAAGACCAGTTATAAGAAGCGTGTCCCGTTCAGAAAATGGTTTTGAGAATGCGAGTACATCACTCATCAGATCAGATGCTTTTGCGAATTCTATATTGATGTTTTGAGCTTCGTGTTCAGAAATCAATTCTGCGTGAAGCAGCTTCTGTATTTGTGAAAGTGTCATTGGCTATTTTTTTCTTTTTCGAATGACCTTTCTTTTACGTTTCTTTGGCTGATATTGATCGACGATTTGATCGACCTTCTGGACCGTAGTTTGTCCATAATATTTGCCATCGACCACAACTATGGGTGCCAAGGCACATGCGCCCAGACAGTTAATACTTTCCAATGTGAAATTCTTATCCGGGGTCGTGCAGCCGGGTTCGATTTTGAGTTTGTGCCTAATTCGATCCAATACCGTGGGTGCGCCACGTACGTGGCATGCCGTGCCCGAGCAGACAGTTACGACATGTTTGCCTCTTGGGGTCAGGCTAAAGGCTCGGTAGAATGTGGCAACACTGTACACATCGATCAAGGGAACGCATAGTCTCTCGGAAATCAATCTCAGTGCTTCGGGAGGGAGCCAATTGTATTTCTCTTGCACATCCTGCAAAACTGCGATTAATGACGATTTTTCATTGTGATATTTGTCAACTATTTTTGCAAGATTTTGCGCGTTGATTCTCATATCACTCCTTTCTCGGGACTCTATTATATCTATTTTTCAGTTTTAGTCAACCGTGAAATAGCTATTTACAGTATTGCATTTTGCAATAGCAGAGAGTCTCTACAATTTGCAGTCCCACAAAAGGTATGGGTAACAAAAAAGCCGGGTTCTTTTTGAACCCGGCTTAGTCAGTTAAGAACTTACTAGTTTCTACCTATTCTACCAAACATGCGGATCGAATCGGCCACGCGCTGTACAGCTAATATGTACGCGGCATGGCGTATGTCAGTTTTGTGCTTGTTGGCAACACGTACCACATTCCAGAAGGCTTTCTGCATCATCCCATAACACTTATTCTTGACTTCTTCTTCGCTGAAGAAATATTTCTGCAGATCCTGTATCCACTCGAGATAAGATACTGTGACGCCACCGGCATTAGCTAAGATATCGGGTATTATAAAGACTTTCTTGGCGTTCAAAATCTCATCTGCTTCATGTGTAGTTGGACCGTTGGCACCCTCGCATATGATTTTTGCCTTTATTTTATCAGCATTCTTTGAGTTTATCATGCCTTCTACTGCACAAGGCAGTAGAATTTCGTGTTTAAGTTCAATCAATTCTTCATTGGTGACCGAATCATATTTCTTAAAGCCCGTTACAGTTTTTGCCTTGGCAACGTAGTTATCCAATTCAGGAATATTTATTCCGTTTCTATTGTATATGCCGCCATAGATGTCAGTTATCGCCACAATCTTGCATCCGTAGCTGTACAGAAGTTGAGCAATAGAAGCACCAACGTTGCCGTAACCAATAATGGCTACTCGCTTACCTTCGAGCGGG
>DAOVAN010000164.1 GCA_030671005.1 Caldifarciminota bacterium | reverse complement strand
ACCGGTCTTTATCCCTAATTTATCCTCAAGGCGATTTAAGACACTCGGTGCACCGCGTACATGGCAGGCTGTGCCCATGCAGACGGTAACAAGGTGTTTACCGCGTGGTTTGAGGCTAAATGCGGAGTAGAAAGTGGCAATACTGTATAACTGACTCAGGGGTATTTTCAACCGCTTGCTGATATGTTCTAATACCTCTTTGGGCAGGTAATTTTCAATGCGCTGAACATCACTCAATATTTGAATGATGCGAGCGGAATTATGTTCATGTTTCTTGAGGATCTTATCAACGCGTATCATTAAGCATGTATTATACACAAAAAATCACTGAAAGCAAGCCTTGGCTGCATAAATGTGTTGTTTGTTATGACATGTGTTTAGTAATAGAAGTGTATTGAGCGTGAAGAATGTGTGGGTTTAAATCCTGTATTTGGCACTGACTGCGAAAAAACCCAGCGCAAGTAATAGCGTGATTATTGAAATTATGCGCCCAACATTGAACCCTGGTGAAACATACTTGAAGACCACCTCATGATTGCCCGAGGGCACATAAATAGCCCTAAAGGTGTGATTGGCTATGTAGATCTTGCGTTGCTCACCATCCACGAATGCCTGCCAGTCTGGATGCCAGTTGTCGGCCAAGACCAGAAAACCTGGATGTGCAGACTCTACCCGGCAGACTATCTCATTCGGCTTATACTTGGTGATTTCTACCCGGCCAGGGATGAGGTTTGCTTCATTTTCTGGATGCGGTGCACCGGGGTCTTCCTCAAGCAATACAGTATTCAGTGGATTGAAATTTGCAGATTTCATGATGTCTAAGTTCTCTGTTTCTTTGTGTACCTCATAACCGTACACCAGGTGTGCTCTCGGTATTGCGCTTTGGTTTTCGTATACTGTGTATCGATTCCCGGTAAAGACACGATTGTATCGTGAGAGATACAATCGTATCCGTTCAATCGTTCTCTGGGTTTGCGGGTCGTACTGTGAGACGTCTGCAGGTAGCGTGGGGGCGATAATGTATTTAAGGTTCAGCAGGTCAATGAATGCCGGGTATTGAATTAGGTTGGATGGGTTGAACATCACGCTGCGGCCTGCGCCAATGAATTCCTGATAACGTCTGAGCGGATTCGGAATGTAACCACCCGCACTCTGAATATCGTGATACAAGAGATAGAGATCAGTAGTATGTTCATACCAGGGAGTAGGAAAAACACGGAAGATAGTTCGGTCGGTCTTCAAGTAACGAGTAATGTCATCGGCTGCGTAGTATTTTTCTGGGGCAGGTGCCTCAGGTATGTATTTGGAGACGAACGGCAGCTGGTCAATCAAGGCTATGACGATGAATAGACCTGAGAATATCCATGGTTTGATCTTTCTCTTGGTTGATACATATATGAATCCAATGAGAAGGCCTGTGAATATCAGACTGCGCCATACACCGGCCACCAAATCTGAATAGTTGTTCTGGATGTTGGATATCTTTGTGCGTACGGTCTGCTGTCCCCATTGAGATGCAAGCTTTGGCTGCATGGAATCCTGCATTGACTGGACAATCGAGTCGCCGCCGATCGAGAAGATGAGCGCGACTATTGCCAAGCTTGCGATGATAATACCACTCACTATATATAACTTTCTGATCGGGATGTTTTCTTTTCTTATCAATATGTTTTCGAAGCCCACCGCTCCCAGGACGATGATGCTGAAGCTTGCAAGATAGAAGATCAGGGCAGGTGCCCGAAACAGCCTGAATCCAGGGATTAGTAAATAGGGGATTCTGAAAAAAGGTGTGGCACTACCGATGGCAACCAGAACCACTACCAGTGCCGCTATGGCATAGAACCTAACATAACGCTTTTTCCAATAAAGTATGGCGGTGAAGATCGCGAGGATGACGGCCACGATCCCAAAGTATTCGAGATGTATTTTGAAGCTGTGCCTGCCCCAGTCGTTTTCTTGAATGCCGGAGAATGTCGGAATGACGAGGTCTATCAATTCTAAAGGCGGCATCGCCCATGAAGAAGCATATGCATAACCGCGCTCGACGCCACGTGCTGCCGTGCCCAGTCCGCCGAGGACCGGCAGCCAGATGGCTGCCATGAGCAGGCAAATCAGGACTATTGAAAGTAAGCCATACCCAAGGATTTTCAAAAAGTCCTTTCTTGTTATCTCTTTGCGGTGGGCGACGAGATAGTATATCACATACCCGAGGATGAAAATAAGCCCGTAATATGTTATTTGAAAATGCCCTTCATAAAAAGCAAAGGCGGTTATCAAAGAAGTCAAGACAAAATACAATAGTTTTTTCGATTTCAGTGCTGAATGTATGAAGAAAATCATGAGTGGAAAAATGGCGATACTCGCGGCTCGGCCGGCATGGCCAGCCGATGGGGTGGTTGCGAGATTACCGATGAATTGATAGATGACGGCACCGAGTGCAGCCGTATACGGTGAGAGGCCTATTGCCTTCAGATATAGGTACATGCCCAAGCCAGCGAGGAAGAAGAATACTACAAAAGAAAGCGCTAAAACTACGTGGGGCGGTATTATTTCGCGTAACTGAGCAAGTGGCGCCAAGGGTCCTCCGACCGGTGAGCCGAGCACTGGCACGCCGCCAAAAACATGTGGATACCACATAGGCATTTCTTCCTGTTCGCCGATCCATTTCTCAAAGGGATAACCGCCGATTAAATAGTCAGAACCACCGATCATGCGGTCGGCACTGAGAAATGAGGAAAAGTAAATGAGGGGTAATAGAAATAGGAGTACGATTACAAACTTCTCCCAGTGTATTTCCAGAAAAAATGGTTTGCTTTCTAGTGCATGAACCTTCTTATGTTTCTTTTTCTTACTCATTATTCAAGTATAGAAATAGTCGGGTCATAGTCAAGGACTGGACCCCGACCTTGTTCTGCGCTGGATGGCCATTCCAATGAAGAATACTACAAGCTCAAAGAACGTGATCCAAATACGTGCGATGAAGCTGATGGCTATAGCCAGCGGTGTTGGTAAGATGGACGACAAGAGTAAACTCATCATGCCTTCCCGGACACCCAGGCCGCCGGGAGCGATGACGACGGCAAATCCGACTATCCATGATAAGGTATAAGCTGCGGAAACCGTGAATATGTTCGTAATGCTAATTGGAAAAATTGCCCTGATGAGCAAAAAGAATCCAATGATCTGAGCTATCCAGAGCCCAAAGAAATATACTGACAATCTGATTATTTGAGAGTATGACGCATTGATTTGAATCTCACGTTTTTTGAATAACCTCAAGATGAAATTTGTTGTCCATGAGAGAATGCGAGGATGGAGGACGGTGATGGCTAGGATCGTGAGTGCGATGCAGATCGAAAGGTAGAGTATGCTGTAATTGCCATTGATTATTGTTGAGAGTAAGAATATGATGCTACTACTAATCAA
>DAOVAN010000002.1 GCA_030671005.1 Caldifarciminota bacterium | reverse complement strand
ATTCTCAATCCCAGCATATCTGATTGCCTTTTCACTCGTTGCTACAATAACCGGTGCGTTTGAGTTCTCCGCGGCTTGGATGATTGCCTGGGTGATTTCGAGATTGGAGGTATTGAAGGCACCCACTGCATATCCTTCTTTACGGGCTTTAGGGAGGATGTCGTTTAGGTTAACGAGCATATTTTTTTTCTCAGGATTGAATATTATTCGAAATTTGCAGGTGTGTCAACGCCTCAAAAGCTGCTATTCTGTCATTCCCTGGTTTAACCAGGGAATCCAGGTGGTCGTATGCATTCGCATTTTTTCTGGATCGTCCGGTCAAGCCGGACGATGACAAGAGGGACAAGCCGGATGATGACTGAGAGCTCGAATCCATGATGACAAATTGATTAAGTGGGGTCTCTTTTGATGCACGATTCAGTCTGTTGATGTGTTGAAAGACATAAGACTTTTGTCTTTCCAGCATCTCAACCTCAACCATTGTACGATTCTATCCCGGTGTTATTGCCGCAACACATGAATACACTTCAGTCGCGCCGTGTTCTTTAAGCACGCGGGCACATTCATTCATGGTTGCGCCGGTCGTGAGAACGTCGTCAATTAAAATCACATTTTGGTTCTTAAAACTATTCGTGTGCAGAGTGAACGCATTCATGACGTTCTTCTCACGCTCGGATTCACTTAGACGGGTCTGCGTTTTCGTATTCTTGACTCGTTTGAGTATGTCCTGTGTGCGAATCCCGGTTTCCTCGCTGATGATCCGTGAGAGCAGGGCCGCTTGGTTGTACCCTCGACGGAGTCGCTTCCACCAGAAAAGAGGCACCGGGGTTATAACATCAGCATTTTTGAGTAGGTGGTCAGCGTGTATAAGCGATGCCATCGCACGGCCAAAAAGGTGTGCCAGTTTTGTCTTCTTTCGATATTTGTAATGATGAATCAATCTGTCTGATGGTGGAATAAAGACCATCCAGGCGCGTCCGTGATCGAGCCTACCCTCCTTCTTGCACAAATGGCATAACGGTCCTTTCTTCACTGGTCTGCCGCAATGCTGACACACGGGGGGGTTCACGAGGGGTAGGTAATCTAAACAGTTGTCGCAAACCATACCCTTCTCGGTTTCTTCATCACATAGTAAGCACATCTGGGGGAGTACGAAATCTAATCCCGGTTTCAGAAATTTGAAGAAAGGGCTCAAGACTCTTTTTTGAAGGGGTTGATTAGAATTATGACTCCTACGGCGATTAGACACAAGGCAATAACCTGATTAATCCAGAAGTTGGCACTATTTTCATAATAGCGGATAAAGTCTACCCCGAAGCGAAACCCGCCATAAAAAATAAGGTATTGCGCAATTACCGCACCCTTTTGGTGCGCCTTTCCCAGTCGGTTGTTAAGAAAAAAGAAGAGGGCAAGGCCAAACGCTGATTCATAGATTTGGGTTGGATGTAGGTATTGACCGCCCACGGGTGAAGAACCGGCCACACATGCGTCGGGAAAGCGTATTGCCCATGGTAATGCTGATGGTGTTCCGAAACAGCAGCCGTTCAGGAAACAGCCGATCCGCGTGAAGAACAGCCCAAGACCTAGTGCGGGAGCGACCAAGTCAGATATTCTCAGTATGGCGACGCCTTGTTTCTTCATGTATAGCGCGCCAATGAGAAAGCCCCCAATAAACCCTCCGAAAAACATCATCCCACCTTCCCAGATTCTGATTATGCCGAGGATGTCGCTTTCATACTGTGCCCAGTGGAAGACTACATACAGCAGCCGGCCACCAACAATGACGCCGAGCATTATGTAGAAAGCCAGGTTTTCAATGATGACAGGGGAGATATTGAATCTGGGTGCGTTGCGTTTTACATACCAGAGGGCGGCAAGAAAGGAGACGACCAGCATGACACCGTATGCTGGGATCTCTATCCCGCCGAATTCAATAAGAACCGGGCGCATCTATTCCTTTTTTGCTTTTTGTGCCTCTTCGACTATTTTCTGGGTTGTATCGCGCGGTACTTCCTCATAGTGGCTATACTTCATGTTGAAATAACCACGGCCCTGGGTCATTGAACGAAGACTGGTGGAATACTTGTACATCTCAGCCTCGGGGACCAGTGCTTTGATCTTTTGTGTCTTGCCCTCGCCTTCCATGCCCATGATCTTACCACGCCTGCTGTTTAGATCGCCAATGACATCACCCATGAAAGATTCAGGAACGTAGACTTCTACCTCCTGGATTGGTTCTAACAAGACTACTTTGCCTCTTTCTGCATTTGCCTTGAGGGACATCGAGGCGGCAATTTTAAACGCGATATCTGAAGAGTCAACTGGGTGATAGGAGCCATCATAGACAGTGACCTGTAAGTCGGTGAGTGGATAGCCGGCAATAAAGCCCTGGTCCAATCCTTCTTTTACGCCTTTCTCGATCGACGGTATATAACGTGTGGGAATGGCGCCACCTACGACTTTATTGACGAATTCAAGACCCTTACTTCGCTCCAATGGCTCGACCCTCAGCCAGCAGTCACCATACTGTCCATGACCTCCGGTTTGTTTCTTGTATTTACCCTGGGCCTCGGTTTTTTTCGTGAACGTCTCGCGGTATTTGACGCGTGGTTTGATCAGGTCAACACTTACGCCATACTTCCTTTTCAGCCGGGCAAGGATGATGTCGAGATGTAATTCGCCGATACCCGAAATTATCAGCTGCTTAATTTCCGGATCGTATGCGAAGGTGAATGTGGGATCCTCATCACGGAGGCGTGTTAGTCCAGAGGAAATCTTTTCCTCGTCCCCCTTTGCCTTGGGCACAATTGCCATAGATATCGATGGGGTTGGGAATTCTATTTGCGGCAGCGATACCTTGATGCCTTTCGCCAGCGTGTCGCCGGTGTGGGTATTCTTTAATTTAACTAGACCCACTATCATACCGCTGGTAATTTCACCGATCTCGGTTTTCTCTTTACCCTTGAGCGAGAAGATCTGGTTAATCTTTTCCTCGGTGGACTTCGTTGTGTTGCTGATTACGTCGCCACTCTTGGCCTTTCCACTCAAGACTCTCAGGTAACACAGTTCACCAAGATGTGGTTCGACTACGGTCTTGAACACGTAGCCTAAGAACGGTGCATCATCCGTGCGTTTAATCTTCTGGTCGTCCAGTTGAATCTCAGGTAATGATTGAGATGAGGGCAGGAACTCGATGATAGCTTCGAGCAGATTATTTATGCCGATCAGTTCCAGTGCATCGCCGGCAAGACACAGGGCGACCTTGCCTTCTATGATGCCGTTCCTCACGGGTTCGATGCATTCATTCAGTTCTACCTTCTCACCCTCGATGTATTTATTCATCAGGCTTTCGTTGAGGTCAGCCGCGGCTTCAATGAACTTTTCCTGTTGCTGTTGGATCTTCTCCTTCATGTCATCGGGGACTGAACCTTCCTTACCTTCCTTACCATAAGCCTTGGTTCTAAGAACATCAACGACGCCGCTGAGGTTGTTTGTCTCGCCGATGGGCAGTGTCAACGCGACGATCTTTTCTTTGTAGACCTCGCCGATCGAGGAGAGGGTTTTGTAGAAATCAGTGTTCTCCTTGCTCAATTTATTGATGAAGAACACCACCGGTATATTCTTCTTGGCGATCTCGCTGAGCAGTCTTTCGGTTCCGACTTCGATTCCAGCAAAGGCATCGACCACTACAATTGCACAATCAACTGATTCAATTCCACTTAGTGCTTCACCAATGAAATCGGCATAGCCAGGTGTATCAATGAGATTAATCGTGACGTCTTTATGATTGAATGATGCCAGTCCCAGGTTGAGGCTGCACTCTTTTTCTTGCTCTTCGGGGTCAGTATCAAAGATTGAAGTTTTCTCACTGACCTTACCGAATCTGGTATTGGCGCCCATAAGATAGAGGATACCATCCGCAATCGTAGTCTTACCACTGCTGGCGTGTCCAAATAGTCCGATGTTTCTGATGCCTTTTTCAGCCATGCACGACCTCCTTACATATTCCCCAGCTTAGTATAATATTTTTGAAATGGCGATAGCCAATTCGTCGCTCAGTAATTCGAGTATTATGTTAAGCGATCCGATGTGGTTTGTCATTTTCCTTCTTATGATCATTCCACCCGTCATATCATCGCCAGTTGCGATCTTTAGATTCAACCCTTCGGCCTTGATATAATTCTCCAGGTCACCACGGTACCGTTTAACGTCGTTCTTGCTGAGTAGCAGTTCGCCTTCCTTTTCACCACTTTTTTTGATCAGCGCTTTCAAAAAATCGAGGTATTCTTTGTGACCGAGTAATTTTGATACTGCTTCATCGATTGTGGAGCTGATCAATTTCTGTTTCTGTCCGGTAATCTTCTTGTTAAGGTCGAGTCTCTTCTGAGAGAGCGCCCTCATAATCTCTGTTTGCTTGATTTCCTCGATTTCGATATCGATCTGTTTCTTTTTTTGTGCTATGCGCTCAGCAAATTCTTTCTCGATACTTGCTGCTTCGACTTTATATTTTGTGAGGATATCCTGAGCTTCTCTCCTTGCGTCCTCGATTATTTTGTTAGTTACTTTCTGTGTTGACATACTACAGCTGCATCTGCACGACAGCCAAAATAGTGACGATCAGACCAAGGACTGCGTAGAACTCAACGAGAATTCCATAAATCATTGCCTTGGCGGCCTCAGTTGGTCTCTTGGCAACCATCTCGACACCCGACGTACATACCTTGCCTTGCCATATGGCTGAGACAAGAGCGGCGATGGCAACGGGCATCGCGGCCCAAAAGAACTGAAAACCTTGCGCTAGAGTGAGGGTAACCATTTCACCACCGAAGATCCCGATTTTCTGTAACACCATAAAAGCACCTATGAAACCGTATACACCCTGAGTGCCTGGGAGGGCAACGAGAATCAACAAGCTGCCGAATTTCTCCGGATCTTCACTCAATACTCCGTTCGCTGCTTGAGCAGCATAACCTATGCCGATAGCAGATCCAACTCCACCAAGTATTGCTGCGAGCGCTCCGCCAGAGATTGCTATAGCTAACCCAAAACTTTCTGCCATCTTGCCTCCTTTATTCTATTTCCACATAATTCGTTTCAAACTTGAATGGTTTGAATGGCTTGCTTCCACCACTGTAAAATCTGCCGAAAAACTCAATATATTGTAGGCGCATGGTGTGAATGAAACCACCAAGCGTGTTAATAATAAGATTGAAGAGATGGGCAGGAATGAGAATAATGATGGCGAGAATGATGCCCAGAACCGGTATGCCGGTCATCATCCAAGCGATTTTGTTGATGGCAATGGCAATGACTCCAGTGACCATGCCTAATGCCATAAGGCGTACATATGAAAGTAGTACACCAAGATAACTTGAAATACCATATAGGTTGTAAAAACCCCATGCGGTTTTTCCTAATACTCTCTTCGCTTCCTTCATCCGTGTGATTTCAAAAATAAGTAATGGAACAATACCCAGATAGGCAATAGATGGAATTTGAATGACATATTTGAATTGAAGCAGGGCACCTGCTGTGCTCGTAAACCAATACCATACAAACCAGATGATCACTGCCCAAACAACTTGATGGATGGGCTTTGGGTCACCCTCGGGGTGTGATGCTACTATGATACCCATGATGCAGAGCCACAATATAATCTCCAGGACTGCTTTTACCCCTGGGGATGAACCGAATACTGCGAAGTATAATATGATTGATGGTAAGAGGACAAACCAGGTAAGGTTGGCAAAAATCGCCGCGTTGTAGTCGCCATTTCTGAAATCGTCATATATCTCGATACCAATGCCCAGCATCATGTGAATAAACCCTAGTCCCAGTGCAATCGCGATGAAAATCATTGGGCTGGTTATTGGATCGAAGAGGATGAGGGATTGCCTGAATCTCATGAGCGGTTCAAAACCTATGTACTCAAAGATATCACCAGCCCACCCGCCGACCATTGCTCCAGCAAAGATAGTCAAGATGCCGCCGACTAAAAGAATTCTGAATAGACTTTTGTCGCCCGTGACATTACGCATAAGGTATATTGAAATGAGTATCAATAGAATACCATACACTGCATCCGTGATGCACAAGCCGAACATGATCGGGAAGAAGACAGCCAAGAAAGGTGTTGGATCATACTCTTTTGGTTCGGGCATGCTATATAATTTTATGAGCATTTCATAAGGCTTGCTCAGCGTAACATTCTGCAGAGCAACCGGCGGCCGCTCGTCGGGCTCCCTTGCGATCTTCTCATAGAAGACCAGCTGAAACTTATCCATGAGTTTATCCAATCGCTTAAGGTGACGTCTGAGTACCCAACCTGTTATGTTAGTTGTGCGTATGGTCTCGGGTAAGGCTTCGGCTAAATCATCTTTCTCGTGCCTTATGGAAAGGAGGTCAGATGTTGCTTCCAAGTGCAGAATTTCCTGTGAAAGCTTTTCCTCTTGTTCGGTTAGTGTGGTGATTGTCTCCCTTATGTTTGACAGTCCTTGCTCGTACTGACGAACGAGTTTTTCTGGAATGCCATCAAGACCTTGAAGATCCTGGATATCGCAATTATTTTCAACGAGACGCGCCCGCAACGACATGCTCTGTTCTTTTTTAACGAAGAAGATAGAGTACAAGGTAGTTCCGATTGTGTTGACATGCTCCACCGAGTGCGGTATGTCAGCGATGATATCTGACAGCTGTTCGAATGTTTCTTTTGACGGGATGATTACTGTCAAAGCATCGGTTTGCTTGAATTCTCGCAAGGTGCGGAGATTTTCTTTGAAGGCTTGCCATGGAGATAAGAGCTCGATGTCATTCTCGAGCTGATGCATACGTACGAGCATCTTCTCGCGGTCTGCTTTAACCTTCTCGAGTTGGGCCACCGTCTTTGTGTGGTCATAAGACCCAGTTGAACTCACAAAAGTATCATAGGATAGCCGGCGTTTGACGCTGAAAAACATCGAGAGTGGACTCCTTTTCTTATAAGAGGAGAGCTGACTCAGAGCTTCATCTATGCGGGTCAGTTCACTCGATGATTTCGGCGTGGACTCCTCTAGTTCAGCTATGTGGACAATTCCTTCCTTTTGCAGCTCATGGAGGAACTGATCCTTGATGCTCTTATGAACGACTATCTGTACTTTTTCTACTGGGAGGACGGCCATTTGAGTATTAATTCTTGGATTTTTTTGACTGCTTTTTCTTCATTCTTTTTATATGAATCCTCTATTTTAATGGTGCTTTTCTCGTGCTGGGCATCCAGTTTCTTGATCTCGGCATCGATTGTTTTCTGTGCCTTATTCAGTTCCTTTTCCAATAATTTTTTCCGTTCATCATCAAGGGCTGCGATTTTTTTCTCGCCCTTTTCTCTCGTTTTTTCAAGCAGTTGTCGGCCTTCATTTTCGCCATTCTTCTTCAGGTTTTCGCCTTTTTCTTCCGCTTTCTTGATTTCTTCAATCAATTTCATGCTCTATTGTAGCCAAGAACCGCACAAAGTCAAGACAGACTATGATTTTTAGAGGGTTGAATAGCGGAGATTAGGCTAGCGCAAGGTGTATCTTTTCTTTTTGTATGTTTGGTCTAATATACGTCGTCTATTTGAGAAAAAATACCTTGTGGCAGTCTTCTACGGCTGATCCATGATACGTCTTTTCATCCGGTCGGCAAAGAATAATATAATTGCGCCAATCACGACTAGCACCGCTGATGACAAAAAGGAAATTCTATATGCGAAGACCTGAGACGCGCCGGCCCGTGTGAGTAGATCTATTATCGGCCCGGCAATCAGGGTTCCGGCAACGCCCCAACTGAGGAAGAATGTGGCGTTGAACCAAGCGAACTGTTTTCCACGCTGCAATGGCGGAATCAATTTTGACGCGTATGAATATGATGACGATAAGATTACCACCATGGAGACACCAGCAAGAAAATTACTCATGAAAATGACGGGTAATCCGGTTGCTAGCACAAAGCCTACAAGACTCAGGATTCCAATGATCGTACCCGTGAATAGCAGAGCAACATCTTTGTAGCGGCGCGATAGTTTTGTGACAAGCAGCCCGAAGATGAAGATCGCTAGAGATTGCATGTTCACAATATAGCTGAGAAGCTGGCTTGATACATTAAACCCCTCATCGAGTGAGAGATACTGGGCTTTGATTACCACGATTGAGTTGCGGCCGAAATTGATGAAAATCATTGCCAATAGGAATACGGTGAATACCCGGGAGAGTCTTGAGAACTTGCTTTCTTTACTATCTTTGGCAGAGACTTCTCCTTGACTTTGCTCCCTGGTTTTGACTCCGCCTTCGGGCACGAAGAACATGGGAATGGTTGAAATGAGCATGACCCCAGAAGCAACAAAGAATAGAAATCCTTCATCAAAACCCCACCCCTCATAATATCGTGCAAGGCCATCGTATGCCAGCCCTCCAATCAAGACACCCACAATCCTACCCAGGGCGCCAATGCTTGTTAGTCTGCCCAGCACGCCGGTACGTTCTTCTTCAGGATAGAGGTCAGAGATGATGGCGCTCCATCCGATATTCGACATCGACCAGAATATCTCGACCAGCGACAATCCGCCTATGATGACATAACCTGCGGCGAGTTTGCTGACGGGCAGCTTATGGACATACCAGACAATCAAGGTACCTATTGCCGCCAGAACCTCACCGAGGATGATGAGTGTCCGTCTCCGCTGGTACTTATCAGATAGCGCTCCCCATACGAATCGCTGGAAAACAATGTTGAGTACCATAGGCAATGTGGCGAAGAGTGTTGTTTCTGTGACACTCAGGCCGAGGAAGAACCGGAGATAGATTGAGAGGTAGCTGTAGAATAGCCCCCTTCGAAACATCGTCAATATCTGGAACGAAGAGATATTGAAAAAGGTGCTGCGCGTAACGGGTTTCATATCACCTAAAAGGCTCAGAGAAGGCTACTATGACTATAATGGCTATCAAGGCTCGAACCAATGAAGCCATCATAGCCTTTTTAAGCCTTCTCATGCCTTCTTCTACCCTTTTCATATCATACATCAAATATAATCCGTGCACAATAATTATTGTCTTGTTTCTTGACGGAGAGTTTATGGTAGGTAGGATTCTTTATTTCCATGTTGATCTGATGCCGGGTCGAATCAAACTCATCGCCGCGCATTTGTGCGTGCAGCGAAAGGTTTTCTATAGATATTTGGTATTCACAGGGTATAAAACTGCTGACTGAAAAATCGTAGAGCAGCTCCCGGCACCAATCAATGAAGAGATCCTCGAGTGAGTCACTCTTGATTTTTATCGATCTCTCTTTGCGGGCAATGATCTTACCCTGAATTTGGGTTTCAAATATGGCCTTGCCGATATTGACAAACAGCGTACTGAGGTTCTCTCCGAGAACCTCAATGCCCAAGTCAGCCGTGTGGTCAAGATATCGAAATGGTTTCTTCACGATTGTCCTTTTCAGGAGTTTAGCCACATCCGCACCATAGTCAATGGGGCCTCTTGGGGTCAGGTCTCTACCCCCTACGCCTTCGCTCCGAGGGCATGCTTTGAACATAATTCCACGCAATTATGTTCGACTACAAGAGAGTTTTTCCCCAAACAATACCCTCAGCTGTTATGTTCAAAGCCTGCCCCGTGAATAGGATACTATTTCAATGGGGTAGAGACCTGACCCCGGTCAGATACAGTAATTTCTGTGGTTCCCAACATTCTTACCCCTTGACTCCTGCTTGTCAGCGTCTATATTTGTTTGCTTGCAGACCCGACATGATACCCTAGGTGAAGAAATAGCCAATAGCATCACGCATGGCATTGGAGCTGGATTGAGTGTAGTGGGGTTAGTCGTCCTGGTCGTATTGGCTACATTGTATGGTGATGTTTGGCGAATTGTCAGCTTTAGCATTTATGGAGCAACCTTAATAGTTCTTTACCTCGCTTCAACACTTTATCATAGTTTTCGAAATAGAAAGGTTAAAAAGGTCTTTAAAATCATTGATCACTCCACGATTTTCTTATTGATTGCCGGCACTTATACTCCTTTCTTGTTGATTAGCCTGCGCGGGGTATTGGGTTGGACTCTATTTGTAATTATTTGGGGGTTGGCTGTGTTGGGCATAGTGTTCAAATCCCTCTTTATCGATCGCTACAGGAAGCTTTCAGTCTTGATCTATATCATGATGGGTTGGCTTTGTGTAGTCGCTATTAAGCAGATGCTGGTTAGCATCCCCCTCGGTGGTCTTATTGGATTAACAGCTGGTGGGGTTCTCTATACGGCGGGCGTCGTATTTTATGCCTGGCGCAAATTGAAATATAGCCATGCCATTTGGCATCTATTTGTTCTGGGTGGCAGTATTTGCCACTATTTTTCGATTTTCTTCTACTTGTCGCCTAAAGGATAATCAAAGATTTTCGCTAATTACTTTAACTAAAGAATCAACATTCAGACCATATTGTTCATACAAGACATCGGAATTATCCGAAGCACCGTACTGATTTATTCCCACCGTGATGAGGTTTACATTCAGTTTCTCGCGCGCGATGTTTTGAGCAACTATACTGCCAAGTCCAGAGGTTACAATGTGGTCCTCATAGGTTACGACTAGTTTTGTGTTCGCTGCTTCATGAAGAATTCTACTGTCAATGTGTAGGGGCGATGTAACATTGTATATGCGAGCAGAAATTTCCATGGCGAGTAATTTTTCGCATGCAATAATAGCCAGCGGTAGCATTGTACCGAAGGTGAGTATCGTACAGTCCTTGCCTTCTCTGACCAGGTCACACTTGCCGTATTCAAACACATAGTTTTCATCGAAAAAATTCCTGTTATCCTCGGTTTTTATGACCGGCATTTTGGTTCTGCAGAGCCCAATTACATAGTTGCCCTTTTGATTTAGCACATAGCGTACCACGTGATCGGTTTGACTTGGATCACCGGGCATCACTAACTTGAAGCCGAAAAGATTTTTCAATAGACCAATGTAATCTATGCAATGATGGGTCTTACCGTCCGGGCCCACGTTGTAGCCAAGGTGTGTAGCACAGATCTTCAAATTCGTGTGGTTAATGTCATTCAACCTCAGTTGGTTATAAACTTCGTCGATTGCAAACACCCCGAAGTCGGCCCAGATTGTGATGATGCCGTTGACCGAGAGCGCACCGGCGATCGTAGCCGTAGTATGTTCACTGACGCCGGCTTCGAAGAAGTTCTGGGGCCGTACTTCTGCAAACTTGTTGGTTTTGACTGATTCGGTTAAGTCGCAATCGAGCACGGCAATAGGGGCGTCCGGGTTTAGGCGTGCGATCTCTTCCAGTACTTTGCCGAAGACCATCCTGGGATGGGTGTCATTGTCGTATGTCCTGGGCGTTCCAGTGTTTAGTGTGGGCGACTCTGTGTAATGAAGATCATGGTGGTATTTGACCTTACGTGTGGCCCGGGTCTGCGATATCGCTGCGATATCGTTTGAAACATTCAATTCACTCAGCGCCTTTGTGCTCTCTTCTTCGTTAAGGGCGCGCCCGTGGTATTCGCGTTGGTTTTCCATGAATGAGACACCTTTACCGATTGTCGTTTCCGCAATGATCGCATACGGGTGATTCTTATCAATGATGGACTGTTTAACCGCGTCATGAATCTCTCGAAAATCGTGACCAGAGATCTCCAGAACCTTCCAGCCATCAGCGAGATAATTGTCCTTGATGTTAACCGGCATGACATCTTCGGTTCTTCCGGATATCTGAATGTGATTGTGGTCGATGATTACGGTTAGTTTATTGAGATTAAATTTGCGGGCGAATCTTCTGGCTTCGCAAACCTGTCCTTTTGCCTGCTCGCCATCGCTCATCACCACAAAGGTGTTGAAGTTTGAACCGTTCAACCTGCCGGCCAGTGTAAATCCACAGCCTGCTGACAACCCCTGTCCCAGGTTGCCCGTTGTCCACTCAACGCCGGGTACATTTCTTTCGATATGTCCCTCAAATGAGCTGTCCGACTTTCTGAAAGCCGTCAGCACCTCTTGGAGGTCAACATAACCCATTCGTGCTAGACAGGCATACAGGCCGGGCGAGGTATGACCGTGGCTGACTATGATGCGGTCACGGGTCGGGTCATCGTGTTTTCCTGGTGAAACGTGGGCGTAAGAGAAGAGCGTGAGAAAGATGTCGACCGATGACATAGAACCACCGGGATGTCCAGATCCTGCGATTGTCGTCATCTTGATTATGTCGCCACGGCAGAGCCGGGCATTCTCTTCCAGGTCTCGAATCTCACCTTCGGTAATGTCTCTAAAGAATCCCTGCATGTTTTGACCCCTTTCCTAGCGCTGTCATAACACGATCACCTTGAAATCACCTTCACTAAATGCATAGTCAGCCTTGATGCGGAGAATTAATTTGTATTCCTTGGCGATATCCGCAATGACCTCGGCGTGCCGAAGACTGAGGAAATCAGCAAGCCGGGGCGATGTTTGTAGTTCAACCATTTTACCCTTGACGTTCTGGCCATTGGACCTGAACCAGCGTTCGACATATCCCAGCGCACTCTGCCGGGACATGGTTCTCCCTCTACCCTTGCAGATCGGGCAGGGCTCACTCAGGCTTGAGGTGACACTGATTCGTGAGCGTTCGCGCGTGAATTCCAATAGCCCGAATTCACTTATCGCGCCGATCCGGTAGCGCGCCCGGTCTTCACGAATGAGCGACTTGAATTCCCTCAGCATACGGCTAATATTTTCTTTTCTTGTAAGGTCAATGAGGTCGACCACGACCAGGCCACCGATATCCCTTAAACGCAGTTGGCGCACGATTTCTCTTAGCGCCTCGAGATTCGTCGATAAGCCTAACTTCTCAGCCTGTTTTTCCTTAGAAGACTTGCCGGTGTTGACATCTATGGTCACCAGTGCTTCGGTCTGGTCGAGTACGATGTAACCACCACTAGGCAGCCATGCTTTCCTCTCCAGTATGCTCTTTAGCTGATCCTCGACGGAGTATTTCTGGAATATGGGTTGGCTATCAGTATAGAGCTTGACCCGCGAGCGCATGCGGGGAGATACCCTGCCGAGGTAAGTGATGATCTTACTATAGGCCGGCTGGGAATCTATGATTAGATTCCTTACTTCGCTATTGAATACGTCACGGACCGTCTTGATGAGTACATCGGGCTCCTGGTAAATGAGAACCGGTGCTGTGGCTTTTGCCTTCTGAAGATTTATGTCCCACTCACGCCTGAGTACCTCTACTTCTTTCTTGATTTCTTCGGATTTCGCGCGTGCGGCTGCAGTCCGAATGATGATCCCCATACCCTGCGGTTTGATGTGTTTACCTGTTCGGAAGAGCATCTCGCGCACGCGTCGTTGACGAATCTTACGGGAGATGCCGATATTCTTCGCGTTTATCAGTAGTACAACGTATCGGCCAGGAATGGAGATGTATGAAGTGATGCGTGGACCCTTTATGCCGTATGGATCCTTAGTTACCTGGACGATTATTTCTTGGTTTTCCCTGAGTTTTATCTCTTCCGGCCGATACTTGTGTTCCATCTCAATGTCGCTCTCGAAGAGCTCTGAGAATTCTTCGAATGGAATTTCATTAAGCGGAAGAAATCCATTCTTCTCAATACCGATGTTGACGAATGCGGCCTTTAGACCGGAGATCAGATTAAGGACTTTGCCCTTGTAGACGTTGCCAACCAGGCTTGTCTGTTCAGCACGGTCCAGATAAAACTCGGCGAAGCTGCCGTCTTGCATTACTGCAATTCTTGTTTCTGTATTCGAGATGTTAACAATCATGTCTTTTTTTCTCACTTGGCCTCCATCGGAGAATATAGTTCACCCTCTTTTTTTGTGAACATCGTCGTTCTCGTTACTTTGTAGCGCTTGGCCTGGTCTGAAGGAAGACCAGTCAAATAGCTAATGAGGTCATAAATATTTATTTGCCCGCCGCCATAGTATAGGGCGCAGGTAAGTTTACCGTTGCTGATTGAAATGGAATCAAGCCCGGCAGCGATATCCTTCCTCCCGGATTTTGTTTCTATGTAGACCGATTCTCTGGATGAGGAATCAATCTGTTTCCTTAACTCACTCCCCGCAATATCGACCTCGTATTCTATCAAGTTTATGGAGCTGGAAAGTGATGGTGCTCTGGACTCCAAGGCGCGAATATCCAGCACCCTGATGCCTGCCGGAAGTCTGGAATTCAATTCCCTCGAGATGTTGCCGAAATACTCAGCGTCAAAGTAGATGTCAAAAAAATCGCCCTTGGATATCTGCCCAACACTCTTAGGTGGACAAAACGAAACCTTTGGTATTGGGGAGAACCCTTGAGTGAATTTTATCGGCAGCTCAGTTCTACGCAGGGTTCGGTAGATAGTCCTCGCGATATCCAGGTGTGAAGCATAACGGAACGGCTCGCCCACTGAGTACTTCACACGATACATTATTTGCTGCCCTGATTTCTTAGGTTCCTGCTCAACACTGAGGTATTTGTCCTGGCTTTCGTGATGCTTTGATTGATCACCATCACATGCTCCACAATGAGTACAATTCTTGTAGAAACAGTTCTCGGTTGTCAAACCGAGTCTTGATCTATGAAATTCTTTTCGTAGGAAGTCTTTACTGACCCCGGTGTCAACGATATCCCAGGGGTTGCTCTCCCGCGATTTGAGATATTCACCCGGGTCTATATCGTGTTTCTGGAAAGAGTCTTGCCAGCGCGAAAAGTCGAACCCCTCGCGCCATTCCTCAAATATACTGCCCTTATGGTACACATCTTCGATGACCGGCAATATTCTTTCGTCTGCCCGAGACAGAACAGCTTCGATATATGAAACCTGAGGAGACTGATACTTAATTTCTAAACGGCGTCTCTTCGTGCTCTTTATCCTTTCAATTTTGGCTTCCAGTTCTTCGATCGGCGCGAATTCCACCGACTCAAAGGGAGTGTGAGGTTTGGGAACAAAGGAACTCAACGAAAGCTTGATGCTACCACTGGAACATGTTTGTAGTATCATCGCGCTCAATTTGTTTATCTCTTTGATGTCGTCATCTTGCTCAAAGGGTAGTCCAATCATGAAGTATAGTTTCACCTGCTTCCAGCCGAGTCGGTATGCGGTGTCTATTGAGTTGATGAGACGGTCATTGGAAAAGGATTTGTTCAACCGGCAACGAAGCTTTTCGCTAGCGGTCTCGGGAGCAAAGGTCAACCCACTTTTCTTGATTTCTCGTAAGAGCATTGCTAAATCCTCGGTGAAGAGCTCGCCGCGCATGGCCGGCAGAGAAATGCTTACCCTTTTTTTCTTAAGCAGTTCGTTGAGTTTTCGGATAAGGTTCAAGAGGTCGGGATAGTCGAGGATCGAGAATGATAGTAGAGAGACCTCTTCCCAGCCTGTGTGTCTTATTCCTTTCTCCACGGCCCTCAAGATTTCGGACTCGGGCCTGACCCGCAATGGACGATTCGTATAGCCAGATTGACAGAAGCGACAGCCCCAGGTGCATCCTCGCATCACCTCGACAACATAACGGTCGTGGGTGATGTCGCATATTGGTAGTATCGGCGGAAAGGGTAAGGTCTCTTCATGGAGTAGCGATGCTGTGCATTTCTGGATTTTTGAGTCGGCGCCGTGCAGTGCCGGTACCCATACACCGCGCATGCGCGACATCGCTCGCAGGCGCTGTGCCTTTTTGTCCTTGGCAGTGTCTTTGAGTATTCTGGCGATTTCTCCGACCACGGGTTCGCCATCGCCGATCACAAACGCGTCGAAGACCTGGGAAAGGGGCCGGGGATTTAGCGTGGCTGGTCCGCCGGCAATGAGGATTGGATGACGCCGGTCGCGGTCAGCAGCCCTGAATGGTATGTTGGCAAGGTCTAAGATATACAAAACATTAGTGTAGCATAATTCACTCTGGAGGGAAAAGCCCAACAGGTCGAATTCAGTTATCGGGGTTTTTGTTTCGAGCCCGTAGGGTATAATATTGTGTTCCCTGAGCTTACCGCCAAAATCGGGCCAGGGCGCGAAAATTCTCTCGCATTGAATATCTTGTTCACGGTTGAAGAGATGGTATACGATTTTGATGCCAAGGTTGGACATACCCAATTCGTAGATCTCGGGGAAGACCAGACCGATGAGTACCCGGGGATGTTTTTTTATCGTGATATTGTATTCGCCACCCGTGTAGCGAATCGGTTTTCTCACCAGAGGCAGGACATCATCCAGCATTATAAGTGTTTGTAAAACAAGTACCTATTTCTCTTGCTTTAACCACCCTACTTATGCGGGCAGTCACAGCATTCTAATGTTCCACTATGTTGACACCTAAGAATTCTTTTCATTTCTCATCTCTCATCATTAGCGGTTTATACGAGTTCGTAACCGCGTTCCAATGCTTTGTCGTTCAGGTTCAGCTGCTCCTCGCTTGATTTGACGAACCTCTCGCGTTGTGCTTTCTTTAATGTTTCTAAACTGAGCATCTTCGTATTCTTGATTAGCGCACCAAGCATGACCATATTGGCGATGCGTCCCTGCCCGAGTTCCTCAGCGATCGCGTTAGCTTCAATGGGGATGATGGTGATATCGGTTCTTTTTGGGCGTGATTTGATGAGGGTCTTGTTCACGAACAGGGTTCCGCCGGGTTTGACCATTGGCTCAAAATGGGTTAGTGATGGTTCGTTCATCACGATGACTATGTCCGGATCAGCGACAATCGGGGATGCTACTGGTTCGGTCGATATCACCACTGAACAGTTTGCTGTGCCGCCGCGCATTTCTGCACCGTACGAAGGGAAGAAAGTGACATTTTTGTTCTCGAACAAGCCGGCGTGACCCAAAATGATGCCTGACGATACGATTCCCTGTCCGCCGAAACCAGCAATGATTATTTCCTTGGTCATTTTTCCTCCTTTGCCCGATTACGGTATTCTCCAAGAGGAAAATATTTCATCATCGTTTCTTCGATCCAGTTTTTTGACTGTATCGGAGTCATCCCCCAATTTGTGGGGCACATCGATAGTATTTCAACCAAGGAAAATCCCTTGTTCTCCATTTGGTTTAGGAAGGCATTCTTTAACGCCTTCTCCGTTTTGATTATGTCTTTCGGTTTATGCACCGATGTCCGCACGAGATAGGAGGGACCGTCAAGGCCAGCGAGTAATTCACACACCTTTATCGGGTATCCTTGTTTCTTGACATCGCGACCCTGAACCGAGGTCGTAGATTTCATGCCAGGCAGTGTTGTGGGCGCAAGCTGACCACCGGTCATGCCGAAGATGGCATTGTTGATGAAGATAATCGTGATGTTCTCATTGCGGGCCGCGGCGTGTATGATTTCGGCAGTGCCGATTGCCGCAAGATCGCCATCGCCCTGATAACTGAATACCACTGTGTCTGGTCTGGAACGCTTGATACCGGTTGATACTGCCGGGCCCCTGCCATGAGGCGGCTGAATCATGTCGCAATTGAAATACTCATCGGCAAATACTGAGCAACCCACGGGCGCGATGCCGACCGTACGCTCCCGGATTTCTAGCTTAACCATTAGCTCGCCGATTATGCGATGGACTATACCATGGCCACAACCTGGACAATATCTTTGGAGAACATCCGTCAATCCTGCAGGTCTGCCAAAAATCTGTTTCATCGGGCACCCCCAAGAATGGTCTGGATCTTCTCGAAGACCTCGGGTGGTGCAGGTACGCCGCCTCCTGGCCGGCCATGGAAGTGAATCTTCCCTCTGCACTCGGTAGCCAATTTCACGTCCTCAATCATCTGACCCATGTTCATCTCGACGACCAGGAAATCGTCAGTTTTTTTGGATAGCTCGGCGAGCACTTTTGCTGGGAATGGCCAAAGGGTTATAGGTCTGAGCAATCCCACCTTGAGACCTTTTTCGCGCGCCATGCGCATTGCCGCGTTGCAGACACGGGCACAGGTGCCGAAAGCAACAATGACGAGATCTGCGTCTTCACATGAGGTGGTTTCGAATCGTTGCTCGTCTTGCATGATTTGCTGATATTTCTTTTGACGCCGCCAGTTCCACTCCTCGAGTTTGCCCGGTTTCAAGTCGTATGAACGGACAACTCTGCGTTCTCTTCCCTTACAACCACTCAGGGCATATGCGGGTTCGGGAAGGGTATTCGGGTCAACCGGTTCATATGAGAATTCGACTGGCTCCATCATCTGGCCGAGTAGACCATCAGCCAGAATAAGAGCAGGATTACGATACTTCTCGGCTAGTTCGAAAGCCAGTTTCGGGAACTCAAACAATTCCTGTGCTGAATTAGGCGCCAGAGTGATTGTGAAGTAGTCGCCATGACCACCACCTCTTGTTGCCTGATAATAGTCGGATTGTGCTGGTGCAATATTACCCAGTCCTGGACCACCCCGAATGACGTTCACTACCAAAACCGGTATGTCAGCACCGGCGATGTAAGAAATGCCTTCTTGCATTAAGCTGATGCCGGGCGAAGAAGAAGAGGTCATCGCCCTTTTGCCGGCGGCGGCCACGCCGAAGAGCATATTGATTGCGGCAATTTCGCTCTCGGTCTGTATGAATACGCCGCCCATCTCGTTCATCCTAATGGACATATATTCAGGTATTTCATTCTGGGGTGTGATGGGATATCCGGCAAAGAATCTGCACCCGGCAGCGAGAACACCTTCGACTATTGCGTAATTGCCATACATCAATTTCTTTTCCGCCATGTCGTCTCCTCTACTTGTATACTTCGATAGCTGGCTCTGGGCATATCTTGAAGCAGTATCCACAGCCGGTACACTTGCTATTGTCGGTTACTTCAGCAGGATGGTAGCCGCTAGAATTGATCCTGTCGGGCGAAAGGATGAGAATGTCTACGGGGCAGACATTGTCACAGCACAAGCCACAGCCTTTGCAAACTTCCTCTAAAATCTTCACCTGAGGCATTAAGTCCTCCCTTCTGGTACGATTTTTCGCATATGTCAATGTATGATGAATCTCAAGAATTCAATATATTATACCCAATTGACTTTAGAAGTCAAGAAAAGTACTCAAAAAACCGTGGATATATTGGCAGATCTTCTTCTTTTTCCAACTTAAGTGTCGATTAAGTATTGACAAATATAAAATTTCTTCTATAATTCCACAATGTTTGCGATAATCCTTTTGTTCCTTTGCCAGTTTGATACACGCTATCAGGACTTCCTACAGTCATCCAGAAGCGAAGAAATCTTCGTCGGTCTCACTCAAGGCCGGTACAATATCAACGATTTTGCCGATGATCCTGTGGTGCTGTGGTTCTGGCGCAACAGTGCCGATGACCCGCGCGCCGACACCTTGCTCAAAAGAATCAGTATAAGACGTAACTTCCATCTTTCAGCAGTATTGAGATGGGAGGCAAAAGAGGCGAGGGATTATGAAACGGCAATGAGTAAGCTACACATGGCGAGCCATTTCGATTCTTCAGCGATCGAAAATTTCTTGTCGTTCATAACGCTGGCAGTTCGAAAACGCAATCTTGATCCGGTTATTTCTGCATTGTCGCTGCCAATGTTCTCCGACTTCAGAAATCAGGTCTTCCTCTTCACTAATTTTCTAATTCTTCTTTTCATTGTTTTGTTCATGTGCGGGTTCGTTTATGTGGTAACGAAGGTCATCAAGTATCTACCGATGATCAGTCACCGCATTGATCCTCAGGAACATAACCAATTCAAGGGAATAATAGGATTGGCACTATTGCTCTTTCCCGTACTCGTGTTTCGCCACCTCTATCTAATATTTATCAGCTATACAGTATTGCTGCTGCTCACACTCAGTACGAAGGAACGTAACTGGTTAAGACTCATTCTTGTGTCTCTGATTGTAGTATTTGTTTTTTCGTTACCCTTGAGTCATTTTATCGATTTCCTTACAAAGAATTCGAGAAATTACCGCATCTACGAGATGGTGCACTACGATAGCAGGCCGGCGATTGTTGATAAGAGTGAGAGCGAGAAAATATTCTTGGCGTACGCTCTGAAACAGCGCGGTGAACTTGAGAAGGCAATGGATTTGTATGAGGATATGTATTACACGGGTCATCGTGACATCGCGGTTGTGAACAATCTCGCAAACATCTATCTCATCTATGAGGAAGAGGCCAGGGCCGAGACGCTTTATACTTATGCAATGCGGGCCGATGACCGCGGTGAGCCATTTTTCAATATGGGTCTGTTAAGGTTGAGAAACATTGAATATAGTGAGTCATCACGGTTCATGGCCGAAGCCAGGCGGCGGGGTTTCTCGTCTCCCTCGAGTGAGCCGGTTGACATCATGCCCAATACGGGCGATCATTACCAGGTGATTTTTTCTGAACCGCTCGAACCCTTTGGTGGTATTGTTAGTCACATGTTTGTGCTTCCTTTTATCATCATCTTTGCGCTCACATTCTTGCCGTTTAGATTCCCCTCACCGTTTTACTGCGCAACATGTGGTCGTTCGGTATGTCAAAAATGTCAGGAGCAGATCGAGGATGAAACCATGTGCAAGGAATGTTTTACGAAACTGAAGTCTACTGAGAACGTAGAAATGGAAGCATTGCTAAAGCATTCGGTCGGAAAACGGAAACGGCGCATGAAATCGCTTATTGCGTATTTAGTTAATTTCATAATTCCAGGTGCGGGGCTCATATATATGGGCAGAAACTTTGTAGGGCTTTTGGTAGTATTCATTGTGATGCTTGGCTACGCACCTCTCTTATTTCCGTATTTGTTCATTAAACCCGCTGGATGGATAAGCTTGTCGCTGTCACCAATTTTCGCAATGATTGCGATCGTTCTTGCCGTATTTACCTATTTATACTCATTTCTTGCAATGAGGAGCTCATATGGCGATTGAGGGTGATCTGAGAAGTCTGAATATTACGAGCGTCCTGCAGCTCATCTCGCGCGAAAAAATAACTGGGGTGCTCAAGGTCAAGAAAGAACCCGACATCGTTGATGTGGGGTTCGTCGACGGCGATATCACCGGGGCATTCTTTGAGTTGGGCGATCACGTGGAGAGATTAGAGACATACTTGGTGAAATCGGGCATGATCGGCAAGAATCTTTTCGAGATGATAGAAGATATTCACCGTGAGACCAAAAGGCCGATCATGAACATCATAGTCGAAGATAAATATTTAACTATCGAGGAGATAGAGAGGACCATTAAATTCAAGATACAGGAAGTAATGGATGAGTTATTTACATGGGGTGAAGGCGAGTTCAAGTTTGAAGAGGGAGCATTGATCTACCCGAAGAGTGTGATTAAAATAAGGATGCATACGGAAGGGTTGATATTGGAGTCGGCACGTCGGTTGGATGAGTGGCCTAGAATATCAAAGGCGATCTCTTCGGGTGATATCGTCTTTAAGCGGGTTGACCGCCCAGAATTGAAATTGCAGCCCAAAGAGGATGAGTCACGCGTATTATCACTGATCGACGAAAGACGTAGTGTTGATGACCTTGTTGAATTGTGTGGTCTCGGTAAGTTTCATACGTATGCGTGTTTGTATCACCTGCAATCGGCCGGGCAAATCGAGGTGGCCTATGCAAGGCCTTCGCTCAAGAAGAAACACAAGATTGATGTTTCGGTGAAGTCTTTTGTCACGCCCATTGCGATTGCCGTGACGATTGGCATTCTGTTACTCGAGTTCTTTGGGGGAGCTATTATATCAAGCCGGGGCTGGCTGTCCTTCGATCTGATTAACCAGGAGGCGTACCGAAAAGATCAGAAGGACTACCAGGATATTTTCTTCTATAAACATCATCGTAACCCCTCGTTTCAGGAGATAGAAGGTCTTTTTTAGAATCTTGGACGGGAATGGTCTGTAGTCTCTATGGGCTTGGCTTGTGTTTTGGCTTGTTTATCTCATATGAGAATTGGCTGATCGTGTATAACTGCATGAGTTCTTCGTAGGAAAAGGTGGCTTTGCATTTTGGACATACATAGAATTCCTCATCCGTGACCATCAGGTTGATGTAATACGAAGTAAATAGACAGACCGGGCACAGGACATTATCAATTTTTGCCATGGGGTATTATATATGCCGATTCGGGTTTGTCAATTGTTCATCTAAAAAACGGATAGCTTCCCGTTCCGGATATAACACCAGGACATCGCCTTCGTGTTATTCAAACACAGCATCTCAGCATTCTTGTTGATGCCGATAATGCCACACTTGCAACTATTCTTTGTTGCGTATCTCATTACCCGCTCACCGGCCCGCTTTATGGTTGTTTTACCCATTAATGTCACGGCACGAAATGCCAGGAGATGACGCATTATCTCTTCACCGTGGCCGGTCGCGCTGACTCCTCCGTTTTTGTCGGCATATGTGCCTGCACCGATGACCGGGGTATCACCCACTCGCCCGGGTAGCCTTAAGTTAATTCCACCGCTCGAAGTAGCAACTGAGATTAACCCGTGTTGGTCAATCGCCACCGCACCTATTGTACCATAGAGGTCAACCAGTTCGCTGATTTTCTTGAAGTAAGTACTTGTGCACTTCTTCTTTTTCCTTTTCCAAATACGTTTTTTTTCTTTGGTTTTGGGATTGTGGTATTCCATTCCCATGAGGCGACCGAACGTGATGGCATTCTCGCCACAGAGCAGGAGATGGTCGGTTCTCTCCATTACCAGTCTCGCTACCCTTATCGGATTCTTCACATCCCTGATTACTCCAACCGCACCGAACATCAGATCGCTGGTCATAACCGAAGCATCCATCTCCACATCACCCGACAGGTTGAAATAAGACCCGGTGCCCGCGTTGAAGATTGTTATGTCCTCGAGGATAGTGGCTGATTTTTCGACTGCATCCAGGCTCGTTCCTCCTTGACGCAGGATTTCATAGCCTGCCTGTACTGCTTTAATCAAACCACTGCGGCGCCGGTGCGGGTAATTGATGCCACCTGCTCCTCCGTGCGCGATGATGGCAATTTTCGATTTCATCTTTGCCTTGCGACCTTTCCCAGTCTTTCAAAATCATTGGCCTTCAGGAGTATAAAATAGATACCAGAGCCGACATCGCGGTTCTGTTCATCTTTACCATCCCAGTATATTCTTTTATTGATAATTTGACCGGGTTCGAATTTCCTGACTCTTGCGCCACGTAGCGAGTATATTTCGACGGTCGGACTTAGTGTATCTGGATAATCAACGGCAATGTAGCATGTGGTCTGAAAAGGATTGGGGATCGAATAAGGTACCGCGTACTCTTCAATTGAGAGACTGAGGAGAGCACTGATATTGCTTGTGTTCTGGTATCGGTCTCGGGCCCATACCGAGTACAGGTAATCTCCCCGTAACTTGTTGTATATATAGATTGATGTGTCTTGATGGTTTTGCCTGACGAAAAGACCTTCGTTGAGTTCATGGAGCTCGACATCGTCGATGTAACAACCACCCATATTGACTGCGCCGTTTGTGTGGTAAGAGATGCGTATCGGGCTACTGCCGGGTGGCAATATCACCCTTCTCTCGATCCAGCCATTGGACACACCATAGTGTACATCTTGGAACGAACCATATTCTATCACCAGAGAATCACCCCTGTCTTCTGTGCTGTAGTGAAGAAATATACTGAGCAAACCCATGGTCTGGACTGTGATGTTATCCCTCGTTTCGATGTGGGTAGCGATATTTACCGCATTACCGGAGAAGAATGAATAGTTGCCCGAGTGGGGATTCACTGAACTCAACGTGAAGCCGTTAAGGTACCATTGACTCGAGTCCTCACACGGGTTCTGAAATGTGAGGCTAGTATCACGCGACTCAACGATATTATAGGTAACAGCTGCCAGGTCATAAGACCTCGACCAGAAAAGAGAGAAATCGTTCTTTCCTCCAGGTGAGCTTGCACTGACATGGGGTGTGGTTGGTCTGATGTCATCCGTGTCATAAAACCAGTTTAAGAATACGAGCCATTTCGAGCCAACCCATCGGAGACTCGTGTAGCGGTCCAACAGCTGCTTGAACTGCAGATACTTGTCAGGAAACCATACGGTCAACCCGGTCGTCTTGGAGAATTCCTGCCCCCAATGGTGTGCAGCCACGATCGTTCTGGAATAGGCGGTCAGTACACGATCGACCGCGCCGAGTTCGTAGACGGCATCCATCCCGGTAACAAAATCTCCAAAATCAACGAAATCATCTGAGGTATCGGGTGTACAGCCGATAGCTGGAATGGTTTGTACTGTTCTTCTCAGATCGGTCAGTGCCTGATTAGGAGAATCATACAAGAGGATGTTTACCAAATCAATGAGGTTGTCTGTGATTTCGTTCAACCTTGATACGCGTACTGCTGAAATCGCGATCGGCTGAATCCCGGTGTAATTGTCGACGGTGCTTTGCACGATTCTCGTGGATAGGTTTGTTTCTCCAATGGTTGGGTCGGAATGAAGCACCTGTAGTATTTCATCATACCTGAATCCCTCGAGAGGCATGATCGATTGAGGGGCGAGGAGTAGGTTGGTATATCGTCTGGTCTCGAAGCCGACTTCGATTTGCTGCATCAGGCAGGCATCAAATGCGAGAACGTTGATGCGTTCATCGGTGTATTCAAATGCGCTACTCAAGGCCTTCTGGAAATCACCATTGGCGATACTCAAGACATTACCGCTCGACCAGTCTGTGCCGAATGACCGGTGGGGCACAGCTGTCCACCCTGTGCCATGATCCCAGAGTATGACCAGATACTTATCAGCGGGAAAACTCGTCATGCCCCAGGCCAGAAAGCTGCTGAGAGTTTCCCACGAACACATGTCGATAATACCCAATTCCCCAAGCAGAACAGAAGAACCCTGCCCAATGAGCAACCTTCTCGCGCCCACCGAGGGCTTGTCGATCTGGACGACAACCCTTATGTCACTATTAGAACCCACTTGTTCCATCTCGACGAGGTCGGAGTCAGCCCATTGCGCAAGGTCGTTGTCCGCAGCAACGTAGACGAGAACCGTCCATTCTTGGGCAACGATGATGAGGGGAAAGACCAGCAGGAATAGAAGGTGTTTCATCCGTAATATTATCGACAAATCGGGCCTGCGTCAATCACCGGAGTACAGGGTCAAACCGTAATTGCGTCCCTTGTCTCCGTTTCGGTTAGAATAGAAATATTCAGGATGGCATTTCGTGCACAGATCGAGTGAACCGAGTAATGTTTCATCACCCAGATCTTTTCTGACCGCTGCCTTTAGATCGAGAAAGTATTGCTTATCGCGGGTGATGATTGACCCTTCATACTCTTTTGCATAAAGATTCACCACATCCTCTCCTACTTCATAGCAGCATGGCCCGATGGATGCCCCGAGCACGTAGTGAAAATCCCGGATGATTTTTTTTGCATTCTTCGCGATTCCCTTGGTAATACCACGCCACCCGCAATGTATGATACATATCTTTTCCCGGGAAAAGAGATAAACCGGCAGACAGTCGGCGATCTTGATTCCCAGGCATTCGTGTTTTGAACTCAAAAGACCATCTCCAATTCTCGCGTTATTTGAGTCTATATCGATTATGATGTCAGAGTGTATTTGCTCAAGAAAGACGGGTTTGAAGAACTTGTCGAAATTTCCTTGGCTCTGTTTTGTAGTGTATATGGCAACATTATCATGCCACACAAACCGAAAATAGCGAATATTGTCTTCCGAGATCAGTTGCCAGTCCATTATGTGATTTTGTTCATCTCCTTTATCTTGAGGACGACTTTTCTCTTGCCCAGAAACGAATCCTCGGCGACAGAATAGAGACAATTCACTCTTGTCTTACCTACCTCGATATTCAGGATATCGTCTGCTTGACCAAATGCGATTGCCGGGAAGGCCTTGCCCTTATGCCTTAGGGCGATCTTCAGATGATTTGAACCGATGACCCGCGGTATGCCGACGACTTCTAGATCTTTGCCCAGGAACACTGGTTGTGGATTCGCAGTACCGGTTGGTTCAAAGTACTTCAAGAAGTAGACGAGTTCCGGCGTTATCTCAGAGAGGCTGAGCTCCATATCATAGAGACTTTTTCTTTCGAAGAGTGTGCTTTCGAACCGTTGGGCATAGCTATTGATGCATTCCTTGAAGAGGTCAAGGTTCTTACTGGGGAATTCTAGTCCTGCGGCCTGGGTGTGTCCGCCGTATTTTGTGAGTAGGTTCTGGCAGGAACCGATCGCTTCTGTGATGTCAAAGCCCGGTATCGAACGAGCCGAGCCTTTTGCGACGCCCTCTCTGAGCGACAATACCATCGTAGGGTGGAAATAGTCAGCAATGATTCGTGAGGCAACGATGCCGAGTACCCCTTCATGCCAGCCTTGCTTGGCCGCGATCATGATTCGATCTTTTTCACGACCCGTAGTTCTGACGATCTCGAGCGCCTCTTTGTATATAATTTCTTCGATGCCTTTCCTTTCGTCGTTGTCTAGAGAAAGACCATGTGCCAGTTCTGATGCGTGAGACATATCTTGTGCGAGGAAGAGTTCCAGAGCGCTTGCCGCATCATGCAATCGACCACAGGCATTGATCCTGGGGCCGATCACGAAGCCCAGATGATAAGAGGTTATGCCCTGCTTTAACCCGGTTTCTTCTAACATCGCCTTGATGCCGATCTTAGTACTCTTTGGTATTCTGTTGATGCCGTATTTCACCAAGATTCGGTTTTCATCAACCAGGGGTACGATATCGACCACACTGCCTATGGCGACCAAGTCCAGGTCCTCGTAGATTTCTTCTTTCGGTTGATGCATTTTCGCGTGTAGGGCCTCGACCAGTTTGAAGGCAACGCCAACCCCGGCCAGGTCTCTGAATGGATAGTCGCTGTCCGGGAGTTTGGGGTTGATGAGCGCCAGAGCTTCAGGCAAGACTTCTTTCGGTTGATGGTGGTCGCAAACGATGACATCGATGTTGTGCCTGTTTGCGTAAGAGATTTCATCTACCGCACTGCTGCCACAATCGACCGTGATGAGTACCGAACACTTTTCTTCAATTGTTTTCTTAATGCCACTGACAGATAAGCCGTAACCCTCTTCGAGCCGGCGAGGTATGTAATAGCTGACCACGGCCCCGAATTTTCTCAAGTTACCGATGAGAAGCGCCGCACCAGTGATACCATCCGCGTCATAATCTCCATGGATGAGAATTCTTTCTTTGTCGCGGATTGCCCTAGTAATACGGTCAACCGCTTTCTCCATATCACTCATCAAGAACGGATCGTAAAGATCAGAAAGCGAGGGGGCGAAGAATTTCTCTATGGCCTCGGGAGTGTCGCAACCACGGTTGTGTAGGATTTGGACTATCGCCCCAGGGATTCTCTTGCCTCTGATTTCAATGTCGGTTGCCGTGCTATTAGAGTTTTTTGACAGCCATTTAGTCATTGTGATTTGTCATCCTTCGTGCTTGTCCAGAAGACGAGTTAAGTGCATGGTTTCCTTTCGGTAAAGCGAAGCCAACTGCGTCCAGCATTATATTAATTTCAAGAAATGTAGAGAATAAAACACCGATTCCTCATTGCACCTGAATGAAAAGTGTGGGGTAATCTATAAGCCGGGTTCTGTAGTAGATAGCCATTTCTCTTGTCCCGGTATCACTACCAGGTTCTGCGCAACCTACCCGTTCCGGATCCCGCACCTTTTTTGCCATACAAGAATGAGCGAAGACGCTTTTCATCTAGCGTGGAATGCCTCTTCCATATTTGTGGACCTTTCCAAAGCACTAGCGTCGTTCCCATTCTTGAATACTCAATTGAGATCGTTTGTAAAACATGTATTGTGCCTATCTCCGTTCTCTTAGGAATATTGACATATTAAATATCAGCCGCGATCTTATCGATCTCATATGGCAAAATAGGTGCGGGAAAGAAGCGGGCCACTTCAAACGGAACTACTTGGTTTTGCTTCAGATGGGGTTTGCCAAGCCCCTGATGTCACCATCAGAGCGGTGAGCCCTTACCTCGCCTTTTCACCCTTACCCCGCCCTTTTTTCGCCATACAAGAATGTGCGAAGACGCTTTTCATCCCAAATATCAGCTGCTATCTTCTCGATCTCATATAGTAAGAAAAGGGCAGGGCGGTATATTTTCTGTGGCACTTTCCCCCCGCCCCTTTTTAGCCATACAAGACTGTACGAAGACACTTTTTATCCTAAATACGAGCCGCGATCTTCTCGATCTCATATGGTAAGAAAGAGGCGGGGCTTCCAGTTAGGAAGCATCTTGCCCTGTGAAGCCCGGACTTTCCTCTCACGTGGAGCGACTATCCGATTACCCCACACTCGATTATAGTCACGGAGATCGAAAATGTCAATAATGCATTGCTAACCGGACAAAAAAGGTTCTATGAGGCATGGGGTAATCGAGGTCATCTAATGTGTACCCGAATTGTGTAGCATAGCTATTGTTCAGCATATTCTTGATGCCCGCCGTTATCTTGGCGTAGCTGAACAATTTCTTGCTCAAGGCAACGTTGATGATGAAGTAGGGATCCAGGATTTTTGTGTCCATGGATACAACCGGATAATTGTTATAATTGGGATAGTAATTTGCGCGTTCTGTAACGTATGAGCCAGCGATATTCGCCTGCCACCTGTTTGGTAGCTTGAAATCGATTCTCGTCATGACGTTCAGTTTCGGGGTGAAGGCGGCCCTTCGTTCGATCTCTTCAATGACCGTGTGGCTGGTGTCAGCAATCCAGTCATAATAGGAATAGACGATTTCATCGTTCTTTTGCCGAGCATCCAGGTAGGTTGCCTGGATAGTATATTCCACGAAGCTGTAAACGTGATGTCTCCATTCAAAGCCCATCCCCCTCACGGCCAGATAATTGACGTTTTGTGGTTGCCATAGGTTGTCCTCAGCAGGGAGCCAGGCGATGCGGTCGGAGACATTACGCAAGAAGAGCGAAAGCGCGCTGAGCATTTGGGGTAAGGGCGAGCCCTCCATGCGTATTTCATATGCCCAGCCATGTTCAGGCTCGAGATCAGGATTGCCCGAATGAGGCCAGTAGAGATCATTGAATGTTGGTGCGCGGAACGTCTTCCCAGCCGAAAACTTCAGCCAGATGTTTTGTTTGATCATGCCGACTACACCAAGGCCGGGCGAAAGAAAGCCACCAAACTGGGAGTGACGATCAAAGCGGATGCTTGATGTTACCGTTACTAAATCTGCCAGGCTGATCCTCAGCTCACTCCAGGCTCCAAGGTTGTGTGAGCTTGCACGCCAAGTTGTGTCTGTGCTCAGGGTAGAGCTGCTGTGCGTTTGAAGCGTGTCATAATGGGCATCAAGACCAAGGGTAAGATCGAATGTTTTCATGTGCAGATGGGTCATGGTGTTAAAGCCGATTGTGTGACTGAGATAATCATAATCTTCGCTCACCGTATCGCCGGGCAAACCAGCGTACGTGGTGTGGAACGCGGTGCGTCTTCGGTCTGCATGAATTTTGTTATACCAGCTAACATCATCAGTAATTGACCATTCGGTGTCTATTTTACCTAATAGGGTTTTGTCTCTTTCCCGGTCATGCAATGATGTTGCTGTGCTGTCTCCAAACTGAGGTAGGGGGTGGAGGCTGTCGACAAGAGGCATTGGCCCCGGGATGCCGTATTCCTTATCGTCATAGAGAATCGATGCACGGAGATCTAAATCATCACCTTTGTGAAGAACCGAGCCAATAACATGGTATTTACCCAAGTCACTGTTGCTTCTGAAACCATGAGAATTGGTGTATGCACCGGCTAGTCTCAACTGGCTATTGTGTACTGGCATGCCTAACTCGGTGAATATGTTGCTCGTCTGGAAAAGCGTGTCGAGGGTTGTGGTCGAGGATGTGATTTTCATGCCGATCTCGGATTTGGAGAATTCTCTTTCCGTAATGATATTTACCACCGCGCCCAGTGCATTTGCACCATAGACACTCGACACGGGTCCTTTGACGATCTCTATGCGTTCGATCGTATTGACATCGACAACACTCAGGTCAGCCATGCCATTTGTAATGTAATTGATGGGATGGCCATCTACGAGTACAAGTATGCCATGGGAAGGTATTCCGCGTACGGCCATGCTCGCCACACCTCCTGGCGTGCCATAATCCTTGAAATCAATACCTGCTGTAGCATGCAAAACCTCGCCTAGGGTGATTGGCTGAAGAGCTTCAATGTGCTCTTTCTCGATGATCATGACGGCGACCGCGACATCTTTCAGCAGGGTCGGATAGCGCCTGGCCGTTACCACAACCTCGTCCATTTCATAGATGGGTTGGGTAATCAGTATCTGAAGGATAAAAAAAAGCATTGGACCTCCTTTCGTCCGAAGGTTCTTATTGTAACTGGGGGATAGGTCTCCTGGCTTACCCGACTCTGATCAACCTTCCCATCCTACATATTGTTAGTATGCACGGACAGTGGTTTTCTGTGATCAGAGTATACTCGGAATCACAGTGGCGGCGACCGCGGCCGATTCGCACGGCGCTTCCCTTGAATCCACCAGCCAGGCCAGTATATCTTTGGCCAGGGTATTTGTCAAGATTCTAGTGGAACGAAGCGATGACTTATATCAGTCCAATGAAATAAGTGAGTAATACTACGATGATCAAGGCGGGGAGGAAGTTGCCGACTTTGATCGGCTTGATGCCCAGTAGCTTGATGCCAATGGCAAAGATCATTATACCTCCCACGCTCGCGAAGTCATTGAGATAGGCTGGGTTGGTCAGAAAGTGAAACTGCCCGGCGAGCAGGGTGAGCCCGCCTTGAATAATGAGCACCGTCAGTGCGGAGAATATTACACCAAAACCCAATGTCGACGCTAGAATGATTGATGAGACTCCATCCATCAGAGCCTTTATGAAAAGAAGGTCAGGCCTGTTCTGGAGCCCGGCCTGAATCGAACCGAGTATTGTCAGGGGTCCAACACAGAAGAGAAGACTGGCCGTGACAAACCCTTCAGTAAAAGATGTTTCACCCTGGGCTTTGGTAAATCGCTTTAGTCTTGCGCCAATGCCCTCCAAAAAATCTTCGATCTTCAGGACCTCGCCGATTACACCACCGCATATGAGACTGAGTATGACGACAAGGGGTCGCTGCATTTCGATGCCCATTTTAGTGCCAAGCACGCAGGAGAAGAGCCCGAGACCCACCAGTATTATCTTTTTGATATTGTCCGGTATGCCTTTCTTCAATAGCAGCCCGAGCAGGCTGCCGATGATTACCAGGATTATGTTTACAACCGTTCCAATCATTTATTCATTATAATTATGCAACAGCAAAAAGCAACTTGTATCTAAGGCTTAATTCACAACCACCTGCCGAAATGAATAAAGGATTGGAGTGGCGTTTTGCTTCCAGCCAATGTTTTAGGAATTCAAGAATTCGCCAATCTCTACGAGATACAGAAGTGCTGGCGAAATAGTGAATGTGCAATTTTTTCGATATCTTATATAGACCTAGCTATTTTGCCTCTGCTTTGAAGACGACCGTGGTGAATAGTTCGATGAAGAATCCGTAGATCACACCCATTATTAGAGAGCCAAAGAAAATGTACATCTCCTTACCGGGAACATAAAATCCCTGGAACGCCATAGGCAGACTAAAAATGAAGCCAATCGCAATACCATGCAGCCACCATTTCATTTTCAGTATACTGATGCCGATGGTGAATCCAATAAGAGTGCGCGCGAGAATCGTCGAGACCGCAAAAAACCAGGGTTGTGGGCCTCCTGAGGATGATAGGGCCCAGCATACCAGGCCGGAGATTACTCCGAAGAGTGTGGCGATAAACAATCGACGTGGGTTCAGCATGTCTCCTCCTTTTTCATAACCATAGCCAAAAGACCACCCCTGTCAAGAAACAGAAGAGAGATTTCTGAAAAAACTTGAGATCTCTGAATGTAATTCAGAGCTCGCACAGACGTGCCAGGTTGACATTAGCTGATTTTTACATAAACTTGTGTTCGATACGTCTGAAATAGATGTTTATTGCGCAGGGTTGAAACAAAAATCATGGATCATACGTAATATATATATACGAAAGGGGAGAGAATGAATATCATGGACATATACTTTGCGCCGAGCAAAGTGTTCAACGTCTTGAAAGAAAAACCCCGATGGATCACGCCTTTCATCATTGTCCTTGTTGTCATTGCATTAACCGCCGCCTTGACCGTCAATTTCAGTCGAGATGCGATTATGGCGCGACAAGAAGAATCGATGATTGAACGGGGGTTGACAGAAGAGCAGATGGAACAGGCGAGGCAGTTCACATCCGGGCCCATACTCATGATTTCGAGCGCGGTAGGTGCCACGTTTTTTATCGCTGCCATATTGTTAGTTTTCACGCTGATTGTCAATCTGTTCATTCCGCTTTTTACTGGGGAGAGCGGCTTCAAGGCCGTTTTCTCGGTGATATGTTATTCAGCGTTGATCGCCGTACCCGCCGCAATACTGAAGCTGATATTGATCGCGATGACGAAATCGCCTTTCGTGACGACATCTTTGGCGCTTCTCGTGCCGAATCTAGCCAAGGAGTCCTTCACGTACCAATTCCTCGCGGGGTTTGATTTCTTCGTTATCTGGCAGATGATATTAGTTGCCATGGGCATCAATATTACTAATAATGTCCCTAAGAAGAATGCTTATATTCTCATCTTCGTCATCTGGTTCGTCTCGCTATTAGGTGGAATTGGCCTTAGAGGCATTTTCGGCCGCGGGATGTAGCGCCTGAAGACTGTCAAAATAATATAGTATGCTATTATTCGCTTTATTCCTACAGGTTGACTCGCTCTCAATGAACGAGGCCATTGATCTCGCTTTGGAGAATAGCCCGATCTACTACGAATCGAGGGTGTCTTATGAGAAATCACGTCTTCAGTTCTACGAGATTCTCACCGAACTCTTACCGACCATGCGCGTAGCAGGCAGCTACACAAAGAGCGAGTACCAGGGGACTACCAGTAGTGGCTACGAAGGCTCGGTGAACCTTACCATGCCCGTGTTTGACCTCGATATTATCACTTCCATATTCGTTGCCCGCGGTCAGTGGACCGGGAGCGGTATTGAGCATCAGGAGGAAATAGCCAATCTCATGTTGCGCATCAAGACCGCTTATTATAGTCTAATCAATGCCCTTGAGTTATTGAACTCGGCCGAGATAACGATCCAAAGGGCACGTGAGAACTTAGAGCTCGTTGAGGCAAAATACCAGTTGGGTGCCGCGTCGAAGCTCGAGTTATTGCAGGGTGAGGTGTTTTATCTGAACGCAGCCCAAGATAAATCAAGAGCGAGGACTCTGGAGATAACCGCTCAGGAGGAATTGAGGTCAATACTGGGCACTGAATCAGATGTTTATCCCGTTGATACGCTGATCGACCCCGGCCACGCGGAGATGCCGAACCTCGATTCGCTCACCGCGGTTCTATACGGTGTCAATTACGGGGTGAAGATCGCGCAGGAATTCAGAAGGGTTTCGAGGCTGAATCTCATTTCTTCATACCTTGCATTCTTGCCGAATATTTCTCTGTTCTACAGCAGCAATGTCTTTAGCGATTCGCTCATTTTCGATTTCCAGTACTATCGGGACAATGCAACGAAGAATTATGGGATCAGTGTATCATTTCCCATTTTCGAGATCAAGAATCTCATTTTTAGGTATCTGAATGCCAAGAAGGACTATGAACGTAGTCAGTATGCTGAGAAAGGAAGTGAGTTAGAAGCGCAGAAGGCTTTGCGTACTACATATTATTCACTACAAGAATCTTTGGACAAATCGGAACTCGCCAAGAAGAGTTATGATGCTGCTAACGAAGCAGCGGTGATCGCCCGGGAACAGTATACTCTGGGACTGATATCCTTCCTGGATTTCTTGACTGCGGAACAAGCCATCTTCGACGCGAGGGTATCGTACACTCAAGCGTTGACCGGTTACTATATACAGCAGGCTACGTTTTCGTATCTCTTGGGTTCGATGACGCTCAATAAGGAGCCGCGATGAAGAAAAAGAGGATATTGATAATAGTTGGTGCCATTATTTTAGTTGTGGTGATTGTCGTCCTGAACTTGGGCCAGCGGGAGGGGGGCGAGAAGGTTGAGGTCGCGTTGGTCAGAAAGGGGAACATCACTTCCAAAGTCACTGCTTCTGGAGAATTACGGGCGCAGGCACAAGTTGACATATCCGCCGAGACGATTGCGCGGGTGGAGAAAATTCACTACAATGAAGGTGATTTTGTGAAGAAGGGAGAGCTGTTGATCGAGCTCGATGACATCCAGGCAGGCGCGTCACGACGGCTAGCTCTCGCCCAGTTTGAACAAGCAGAGCAGGATTTGGAACGTGCCCAGAAGCTCTTAGAGAAGGAATTGATATCCCTTGAAAGCTTTGAGCGAATAGAGTTGAGTTACAAGATAGCAAAGGCATCGTATGAGCAGGCGATGGATGCCTACCGGAAAACAAGAATACATGCCCCGATTTCTGGCCGCATAATGAAGATCAATGTCGAAGAGGGTGAAACCGCGGTAATGGGTGCCCTGAACTATGGTGGCACAGTAATGATGACCGTTGCTGATATGTCGGTCGTGATCGCGGTCGTGACGATTGATGAAACCGATGTTCCCGAGATGAAGGTTGGTCAGGTTACAGAGGTCGTTGCCGATGCTTTACCCGATACGACATTCCCGGGTAATGTGATAAAGGTCGGCTTGATGCCGATCACCAGTCAACTGACTACGGACAAGGTAACCGATTTTGAAGTCGAGATTCAATTGAACGCACTCTCGCCACTGCTCAGGCCCGGCATGAATGTTAAGGCCGATATTACAACGAATGAAAAGACCGATGTCTTGGTCATACCAATTCAGGCTTCGGGTAAGCGCAAGATCGATGGCGAGACAGCTCAGACAGTATTCATCGTGAAGGATGGTAAGGCACAGCTGACCGAGATAAGCACTGACGTGTCGAGTGATACGGATATCGAAGTCGTAGCCGGTGTTGAAGAAGGAGATACCGTCATCATTGGTCCGTACCGGGTTCTGTCAAAATTGAAGGATGGTCAAAAGGTCAGTTTTGAAGCACCCGAGGAGGACTCGACTTCTGGTTCGCTTAGACCACGGGGCGGACTATTCAGGAGACTCCGAAGGCGCACGTAATGATGGCTAGAAATAGGGTCATATGTCGTGCGGTCGATGTGACAAAGAGGTACTGGCGCGGTAAGGTTGCGGTGGATGCCCTGCGCGGCGTGAGTCTCGAAATAAAGAGTAATGACTATGTTTCGATCATGGGCGTCTCTGGTTCTGGTAAGTCGACACTCATCCACATACTGAGCTGCCTCGACACCCCAACCTCGGGCGAATATTACCTTGAAGACAAGCTAGTTTCCAATTATACAGATGAGGAACTCGCACGCGTGAGAAACACATTCTTTGGTTTTGTGTTTCAGAGTTTCAGTTTATTGCCCAGACTGACCGCGCTCGACAATGTTGCTCTCCCTCTGATATATGCTGGGACCAAGAAACAGGACCGGATTCTGCGCGCGCAGGAAATCTTGGAAAAGATCGGCCTCGGTGATAGAATGTCGCATCGCCCCAATGAGATGTCAGGAGGCGAATGTCAGCGCGTCGCTATTGGTCGTGCCCTGGTCAACAATCCGAGGGTCATTTTCGCTGATGAGCCGACCGGTAATCTGGATTCAAAAACCGGTGCGGAAATCATGGAGATATTGGACCGGCTCGTGGATGAGGGCAATACCGTGGTCATGGTGACGCACGATTCAAGCCTTGCCGCGCATGCGAAAAAGACAGTGAAATTGAAAGACGGTATGATCGAAAATGATTAGTATTCTGGGCAAGATCGCACTCTCGTTACAAACCTTTCGGAGTCATCGACTCCGGTCCTTCCTTACGACACTCGGTATTATCATCGGCGTGACAACGGTGATTGCGATATTATCCTTGATCGAGGGTCTTAACCGTACGGTTGCTGAGCAAGTGCAGGCACTTGGATCAGACTTGATTTATATTCAAAAATTCACCTGGATTTCAACCGGCCATCGGGATTTGGATAAGCTCGCCGAACGACCCGATCTTGTACCGGCAGATGCCGAGGCGATAAACCAGTTGTCTTCGGTGGAAATCGCGGTGCCGACGATTTCACGGCAGCTCTCCAATTTGAGATACAGAGATGAAGAGATTAGTAATGTATCTGTGGCAGGCTCAAACGAAAACTATTCCTACGTCAATAACTATTTGGTAGAAAGCGGTCGGGACTTCACGAGGGATGATATTACGCACCGTCGCAGTTTAGGTATAATAGGGTCATATGTTGCTGCAAACCTCTTTCCAGACGAGTCGCCCATAGGTAAAGATTTAATGGTTGAAGGGCACCGGATTAAGATAATCGGGGTATTCAAGGAAAAGGGTCAGTTTCTTGGCAACAGCCTCGATGATTTCGTTCTCATACCGAATACGGTGTTCGAGAAGTTCTTTCCGCGAAGCAGAACATCCCTATTCGCTCGCGTCTATGGAGGATACTCGATCGGTGTGAAGCCTAAAACGAGTGATGTGGAGAAGACACTAGACGATATACGGGAGCTGATGCGGCGCAGGCACGGACTCGGGTTTGACAAAGAGGACGACTTTGAACTGAACACGCAGCAGATGTTGATGGATCTCTACCAGAATATCACACGCGTGGGATTCATTGCCATTGTCGCCATCGCCGCCATTTCCCTGGTTGTCGGCGGTATCGGCATCATGAATATCATGCTCGTTTCGGTTGCTGAGCGGACGCGGGAGATAGGCATCCGCAAGGCAGTCGGTGCCTCAAATCAGTATATCCTGTCTCAATTTCTTACTGAGTCCATCATCCTTGCGTTGATCGGTGGGATCATAGGTATCGGTTTTGGCATGCTGTTGGCCGCACTCATTTCGACCGTATCACCGCTCAAGGCAGCCGTGTCCTTCTGGATGGTGCTGCTCGGGTTTGGATTCTCAGCCGCGGTCGGCATCTTCTTTGGGATTTATCCAGCGCGCCGCGCGGCCGGGCTTAACCCGATCGAAGCGCTCAGATACGAATAATCCCGTGTTGGCACAGACCTATACTTTTCTAACTTTTAACACGTTTTCACAAGCCTGAAGGTTACCCAACACGGGAAATACGAAATTCTAAGCACGAATCTCTAAACAAATCATAAATTCTAAACCCCAATGACCAAAATGGTTTTGAATTTGGTGCTGGAGACACGGAGACGTTGAGCGGTTACGTTCGACGAAAAAAAACCGTAACCGAAGGACACCAGACGATACGGGCCCCGTTGAATTGACTTTTCTTTTGGGTTGTCTTCCTTTTCTTTGGTTGCGTGCCTTTTGTGGAGGTTTTCGGCATTTCAGAAGTGTTGTTATTCTACGGGGCGGGCCTCGCAACCGTATGACGCAACCTTCTTGTTCAGTTTCGGGGTGTTAGTTGACTTTGGTTTACTCGATGAATATAATAGTTAGGAGATGAAGGAAATATACCGTGATGATTTGACCGGTTGTTACAACCGGCGATACATGTATCCCTGGATTGAAAATGAAACGAAGCGCGCCAACCGGTTTGATACAAAATTCTCGTTGATGCTTCTCGACATCGATGATTTCCGTAACATCAACAACGACTTCGGGCATCTCGAGGGTGATAGAGTTCTGGTGAAGTTTGCCGAATTCTTGGGCGCCAACATCCGGGAAGTTGATAACGTTGTGCGCTACGGCGGTGATGAGTTCATCGTGCTCATGCCCAACAGTCACGCAAAAGGAGTACTCGAACTCGGCCAGAGGATCATTAATGCACTGAATGCCACCGAACTGCGTACACACAGCATACACTGTAGTATAGGGTTTTCCGTGTTTCCTGACGACGCTACGAAGGCAGACACGCTCCTAAGCCATGCTGATAACCTGATGTATCAAGCCAAACGGCAGGGCAAGAACCGCATCGGCGTGAAGCATGAGGCTATCAAGAGGTTGCGGCTTCCTTCACCAATAACAATCGGTCGTGATGATGAGACAAATTGGTGTTTGGGTCAGCTCAGAGACCATCACACGATTTTTATCGCTGGTGAAGTAGGCATAGGCAAGACGCGTCTTGTTCTTGAAATAAAGGACCGCTTAAACACCCAAATATTGTCGAGGGGTAATGCATACGAAGCTCTCTCATCAGTTGCGTATCACCCGTTCAAGAATATGTTCAGCGAATTGATAAATAAAGATTTTTCGTTAGTGCAGTCCACGGTTAAGAGGATGGATGAGATATATCAGTCGGAACTGACCAAATTGCTGCCTGCAGAAGGAATTCTTCGTGCCATGCAAGCCGAGGAATTAGATAAGTATCGCCTTTATCATGCGGTGAGTGAATTCCTCGTGAAATTGTCAGAGACCGTATACCCAGGAACGACACTACTCCTCTTCGATGATTTGCATTGGGCAGATAGACCGAGTTGCGAGCTGCTCGATTTTCTCATGCGTAGTATTAAACAGAATCTCAAGATTTTTGGGACATACCGTGTTGAAGAAATGAAGGGTTCTCCCCTTGCCGACTATTGGGGTATTTGGGCCAGGGAGCGGCTCTACACGCAGATAAGCCTTTCTCCCTTGAATGAGATTCAAGCCAATCAGTTGCTGGAAGCCATCATGGGCACGGTACCGGTTGCGGTGGCCAAGTCTGTATATCACGAGAGCGGGGGTAACCCCTTCTTCATCGAAGAGATTCTAATGGAATTCTATCGCCGCAGGAAGTTGTACTGGAGTGGTCAGGAATGGGTTTTTGTGAAGAGCATGACGGTATCTGTCCCTTCGACAATTGAGGAGACAGTAAAGAGAAAAATCGGACTGCTCGACCGCGAGGTGAGGGCGTTTCTCGAGATCGCTGCAGTATTTGGCCAGGAGTTCACGCCCGATATTATTGCCATTGCCAGTAAACGTAATGTTGGTCAGATCCTGGAAGCCTTGGACGAATTGACCAGGTTAGGTTGCATAAAGAGTAGGACTGCGGATACATATTTCTTTTCCGAAGACGTAGTACGCCAGATTGTTTATAAAAACATCGCGCGTGGTGATGTGTTGCGCTATCATGAAGTTGTGGGCGAGGCTATTGAGATGATGTTTCAGAATGTTATTTTGAATTACTACGAACAACTGGCGCATCATTTTGCCCTTGCGCGTAACGGGTCTAAAGCATTACTCTATTCAAAAAAGGCAGCCTCCAAGGCTAAGGATAACTATGCCCATAGTCTGGCCATCAAGTTCTATGAGTCGGCGCTGAAATACGAAGATAACATAGAACATATATTTCAGATCAACCTTTCACTTGCCGATGTACACTCATCAGTCGGCAATTACAAGAAGTCGCTGGAACAATTGAAAATCTGTCTGAGAATTAACCCGCATGCCTACCGTGTTTATGAAAAACTCGGGAACATCTATGAAAAAACGGGTAATTACAAGCGAAGTCTGAGGCAATATGAGAAAGGCATGAGCATGACCCAAGGGACAGGTGCGGTTTACATATTCAGAGCCGCGGTCGCATGGCTTTACACCAGAATGGGACAATACGGGCACGCCAAGAAAGAGTGCGAGGATATGTTGAGAAAGAAGAAGCAGATGACCAGGCAGGCATTGGGTGATACTTATGTCATACTCGGCGTTGTCCTTCTGAGATTGGGCAAGTTTAACAAGGCCGAACAATGCTTCAGGAAGAGTCTGAGAATAAGGAAGTCGATCGGTGACAAGAAGAATATCGCTGCTTGTTATGTAGACCTGGGATTAAATTATCAGGGAAAGTTCAACATAAAGATGAGCGAAAAATTCTTCAATCATGCATTGAAGATCTATCAGGAAGTCGGTTACCAGGAAGGCATTCTGATAACTCTGAACAATCTCGGGGTAATGTACGCGAACTATGATTTGCCTAAGGCAGAGGCGTACTGTCTGGAGGCATTGGCTAAGGCAAAATTGATTGGGGCAAAAAGGACGATTGTGTTATTGTACAACAACCTGGGTATGATCAGTTACAACCGGTTGATGACCGAGCCGGCGCTCGGAAGTTTCAAACAGGCACTGAAGCTTGCCAAGGAAATAAAGTTTTATGAAGGCGTCATTTTCGGCAGTGTGAGCCTGAGTGAATTGTGCCGGGAAAAGGGAAGCGTGAAAAAAGGCAGGGCGCATCTTGAGACCGCGCTCCGCGTTGCTCAGCAGATAAATGTTAAGTTTTTGAATATCGATTGCTTGATGGAGAAGATTGAGTACTGCTTGAGCTCAGGGGAATACAAGATGGCAAGTAGACTGGTGAGAAGAATGACGATGCAACTCAAGACCGAGAGTAACGTGCTGTACAGAATATATAACCTCATATATCGTGCCCGGATACTCATTGAAGCGAAGGAATATTCTAAAGCCCAGGCTTATTACAGTAAGGCGTATAGTTACGTCAAAATGCTTCCCGAAAACAAGATATCCGGTGAGATTTACTATCTGAGGGGTGTAGCTTACAAGCGAGAAGGGAGAATGAAGGAGGCATTGAAGATGTTTCTCCAGGCCGAGGGGATATTCAAGAAGATTGGCAATCTAAGGTACTTGGACAAGATAGAGCAGGAGATTGCCGGGACGAGTGTATAAGAGAAAAGGGGGCTCACGCCCCCTTTTCTCTTAACGAAATTCGTATTACCAACTCAGTATCTTGAACTCGATGCGTCGATTTATGTCGCGACCCGATCTTGTTCGGTTGTCAGCAATCGATTGTGTTTCTCCATACCCGACCGCAATGAGGCGGTAGGTTTCTATGTTATGATAGCGCATCAGGTACTCACGGACCGCCATCGCTCTTTCATTTGAGAGCTTCATGTTGTAGGCATCAGGACCGACACTGTCGGTGTGGCCGCCGATCTCTACCTTCATCTTGGGCTTTGCCTTGAGTACGCGCGCTGCATCATCAAGCGCGGGATAGGATATCGGCTTGACGACTGCGGAATTGAAGTCAAAGGTTATGCCCTTGAGAACGACTCTTTCGCCCACCTTGGGAACAGGCTTCAAGACAAAATTCTGAATCCTTGTCTCGTCTCGTCCCATGACAAGCGGTATCGTCTCAGGTATGTAGTCTGCTGCCTCGACCCTGACCGTATAGGTGCCCGGTGGTACTCCGGCCTTGTATATACCCGTGGCTCCTTCAGTCGTTGCCTTGGGGATCTGGGAGCCAACGAAAATGACCTGTGCGAGCAATGCCTTACCGGTTTCAAATTCAGATACCTTACCCGTGAGTACGCCACCCTTGTGAAGAGGAATGTCAGTGACCTGGGTTTCATTCTCCTTCAAGTCGATGAACCTCTCTTCGGCGAGGTAATTCGGGGCAAGGACACGAAGCCTGAACGTCCCGGGTGCCAGGTCTATACTGTAAAAGCCGGCTGAATCTGACGAAGCAGTAGGAAATTCAGTCTGAGGAAACGTTATGTTAGCGATTACTGGTGCATTGGTTTCGGCATCATATATTCTGCCGGTCACCTTAGCCATCGGCTTTTTATTCAATGGGAAGTTGAGCGTAATTCTATCACCATCCTTAAGGACGATGTTCTGCTCACGCCATCTGTGTTCGGGCGCATCGGCGCGAATGCGGTAGCTCCCCGGAGGCAGAGAAAGCTTATAACTACCATCCGGTGAGGTGGGAACGGCTTCTTTTTCCGTGTCCGGAAAAGTGATTGTCCCGGCTATAGGAGTATTCATTTGTGCGTCGGTTACTATACCGGTAACATGTGCGATGGGCACGGTCGGCTTCTCTACCAGATCATAACCGCCCGAGAAATTGAAGAAAGGCTTCCAGAACCATTCACCCACGACGGCGAGTTGAAAGCCAAGGTCAAAACTGACATTCGTCGTACCGAATCGTATACCCGGCGTCACCCATAAGACGGTAGAATCTATTCCGGGCGTCGAATACCCTGATGTTTCGAATAAGAATCTCAGATCCTTAGCCGGACCAAGTTCTATCCCGAGTCCGTGCGGGATGATATTGTCTCTTTCGAGTAGCGTAAAATCTGCCGGCGTGACATATCCAGGATTCTGATCGGTTCCTGTGATGAGGTAGCCGACATTCAGATGAAGAGCAAAAGGCCCGGTTCGGAAATCGAAGAGCGCATCAAACCCAAAATCCGGATTATGCGGTATGTGAGGCACGGTGTTTGTTTTGATATAATCCGGAGGGTAGAAGGAGTCTGCGTAGAGGGCGCGGTCGTTCTCAAACGCATTCGAGAACAATTCGGTTGAAAGACCCGGCCCAAAGTCGACGTAGCCGTCAATGCCAAAAGCGTATGTGGTCGGTGTGGCTTCATTCGCAACCGTTAGATACCCTAGTTTCAGGCCGATCTCATAGGTGTTGATACCGATGACCGGGTTCGGATCACCCCGCTGAATAGGGTAGTCATTGGCCTCGTAGTATTTTGTGAACGGACCTACATGGAACCGTGTTTCGACGAAGTCATTGATCGCGTACGATATTCCGAGCCTGGTCTGCAAGAAGTGATTCCGGTCCGTAACTGAGTCGCCCTGAATCAGAACCCGGTTGTTCTGATACCTTTCAACGGCATTAAGATGGAAAGAGAGCTTGCCCATCTTGTGGCCCTCAGCATATTTTACCCTGAACATACCCCTATTACCAAAAAAGGATATTTCCTGGGTAAAAGCGAGTAATGGGATTATTGCGATGAAAACAATTGTTTTTTTCATAACCTCTCCTTTAATGAAAAATGGCCCCAACGGGACTCGAACCCGTGTCTCCACCTTGAAAGAGTGATGTCCTAACCACTAGACGATGGGGCCTTATGAGCAAGTATGTAAAGCTCCCGGAAAGACTTATTGTCGACTATCGCTTGATTTATCAGGAAAAAGTTTTCTAAATTTGTATTTGTTGTGATTATTCGATTACAGAAATCCTCCCCCATTGCCAACAAGAACTTTGCTGCCACCTTTGGATTTTCATTCACAATATCCATGAAATCCTTCTTCTTCAGGACGAGTAGTCGGACGTCGGTTTTTGCTTTTACGGTTGCCGAGCGCGGTTTGCTTGTTAAAATCGACATTTCTCCGAAGAAGGACGATTCCTGGAGCTCAGTCAATAATAAGACAACGTCACCCCTCGTGAGGTAAATCTCAACACGACCCGATTCGATGAGGAACATATCCTCACCGCCTGTTCCTTCTTTGATGATGACTGTTCCTTCAGGGATTTCTCGAGGTTGCCATTTGACGAGCATCCAGTCTACTTCCTGAGGCGTTAGATATTTGAAAAGCTTGATCTTTCCGAGCTCTTTCATATCATGATTCTATGCAGATTTCTATTTTTGTCAAGAGTCCCCAGGGTTTTTGGCGCTTAGAAAATCACGAATTTTGTTGAAATTACAGTCTTTCCTAAGCAAAGAGAGCAAAAATAGACCCCTTTGCCGAGACTCTTTTCTTCATCATGGTTCAGGTCCCAGTGCAGTCTTAGCGTGGTGGCGGAGAGGTCGACTTTGCGGACTTTGACCAGGCGTCCGCTGACATCGTGCAGGGCCAAGTACGCATTTGAGGGGAGTTCGATGTGCTGCGGAAACTCAATACTGATAACGATTTGACCGCGGACCGGGTTCGGGGAGATCGATAATAGCCCCGAATTCATGCCCGTGAGTGCATACTCGTCGATACCTGTGCCGCTTGTGTCGGCAACGCCGACAAAGACGTCCTGGTCGCCCATGCGGGTATCAGTCCAGATTGGATGAATATCATCAATAGATGATGCGGTCACCCCGATATATTCACCTATCAAGCCGGCGCGGTTCGCAAGAATGGCCGGCAATTTTGTATTTACCGGGTCCTCCATGTGATCCACAAAAGAGGAACCTGCAGTCGGGTCACAAGAAACCGTGGAGATGCGCTCATTTTGAGACCATGTATCACCTCCATCAGTTGAGGTGGTCATATACAAATCCATGAGTAGATTCCCCGGGTCATTCCTGCGGTCAAGAAACACCACGATAATACTTCCATCGGGTGCGACTGTGAGCCATGGGTGGAATTGATCGCATCCGTTATTGAGGGGATCGTCGTTGATACGCACCTCCTGGCTCCAGGTGGTGCCGCCATCAATTGAGCGCGTGAAATACATATCAGTGTCAGTAAAGCCTGGTGAGTCATCCATGTACGCCACATACAGGTTGCCGTTGTATTGACCACCCGTGATATCGACATCGATGGCCGGGAAAGAGAAGACCCATATGTTTCCGTTCACTAACCTGGAAGCATCGTTCACATTTTGTATCGTTAAATCACTGGCAAAAGTCTGCCCGCCGTCATACGACCGGTCAAGGCGAATGCTAGCCGGAGTATACTTTACCCAGGCAACATATACTTCACTATTTGGACCCACGCAAGGCACGGGCCATTGCACACCACCTGCGTCGCTGATCGTGACCGGGTCGACAAACGAGCTACCACCATCAGTGGAGCGGCACATCAGGATCTCTGTGCCTGCCCCGAATCTTGTCCACGCAACATAAAGATTGTCCGTGTGTGGACCACCTGAGCGATCACAGGCGATGAGTTCCTTGTCCTCGAAGACGTTCTGCACGTCGTTGATGACAGTCACGGGACCAGTCCAGCTGACCCCGCCATCAATTGACTTGTAGACAAACAGACCATTGGGTTGTGATGTGGTGAAGAATGATAAAATCACGGCATAGAAATGACCCGCAGTGTCAACGGTTAAACCAGGATCACTATCCCAGATATACTGAGGCTCGACAAATAGCTCTTGGTCCCAGGTTAGACCGCCATCAAAAGAATACGCGTAGGCAACCTGACGATACCCGACACGGAAATCCCGCCATACCGCAACTAGATTCGTTGAATCCTTGGGGTTCATGACGATCTGTTCTTCATTTTGAACTTCGGTTGTCGTATCATTGTTGATCTTTATGTTAAGGTACGCGGAATCACGCTGCCACTCAAAGCCAAGTAGCAGATGGATTGAGGGTATGACACATAAAACTATCACTAATGGCAGATATCTCTTCATGTTTCCTCCTGTCATTATTATATGGTGTGGTCAGGTTTTGTCAATTACATTGGTTTTTTGAGTGGTATGCTATTCTCTTCTTGCTGGATTTTGCTGACAAAGGCCTGATGAATTGGGTGACTTGATAAAGATAGTCCAAGGGTTAAGGTTGGGATGCTTGAACCAGATGGTTGGATGGTTAGGGTTAAGATGCTGGAAACTAACATCCGATTACTGAATCGAGCATCCAGAATCTCATCAAGCTTCCTAACCCATGCCATTTTCACTCGCATCTGTTTTGTGATGCGATTGTGAAATTGAGTATGTCGAGCCCGCTAAGGGTTTTGGCGGGCTCGGGGAACCTTTAGACAATTTTTGCCGTAGTTGTTTGATTTATCAAACATGCCCAATGAATTGGGCAACTACAGGGGGGTGGG
>DAOVAN010000181.1 GCA_030671005.1 Caldifarciminota bacterium | reverse complement strand
AAATCAACTCACTTACGGTGATATTCTAGGGAAGAGAAATTTAAGACAGCTCGTTCTTCTTGAACTGTGTCACAAAGATTTTGACTAAACGCGGGTCGAATTGCGTACCGCTGTTCCGCTGCAACTCCCGGAGTCCAGTACGTATACTCTTGCGGCGCCTGTAAGGTCGATCCGTTGTTATCGCATCGAACGCATCGGCAACGCAGATTACACGGGCAACTAGAGGTATTTTCTTTCCCTTGAGTCCTTCAGGATAACCTTTGCCATCATACCTCTCGTGATGATGCAAGATGTTTGCCGTCAGCTTCTTCAACATCTCAATAGGTTCGATGATCGCAGCGCTGAACTCTGGGTGCCGCTCCATGTAATTCCGCTCGCGTCGCGTCAAGCGCCCGGGCTTCCCCAGAATCCTATCCGGAATGCCAATTTTACCAACATCGTGCAATATTGACGATATTTCTATCTCTTTCAACCTCTCCTTATCGCGGGTCATTGCCTGACCAATCAACAGAGCATAATCTACGACCCGGCCCGAATGACCCCTCGTGTAGGGGTCTTTTGCATCGACTGCTTCGACGATGGCTCGAATCGAAGAAAGAAAGAGTTTATCCAAATCGCTATACAGTGATGCATTCTCTACTGCAATGGCGATCTGATTCCCCAGCGCCGCAAAGAGCTCGAGGTCACCTTTATCAAAGTGCCGGTTGCCTCTCTTGTTCAGGACCTCAGCTACACCAATGACCTTGCCTTTTACAATGAGCGGTACGGCAAGTATTGAACGGGTAACCCACTTGGTTTTTTCGTCGACACCACCGAACCACCTCTTATCTTTCCTTACATCAGGAACCAGCAGAGGCTTACCGTGTTTCGCTACCCAACCGACAATTCCCTTACCCATGGGAACGCGTATTTCTTTCGCCTCTTTACCTTTTTCACCACGTGCCGTGATAAAATAGAGGTCTTGATTCTTTTCATCGATACGGAAGATTGATGAGGCCTCAGCTTCCATGACCTCTTCGGCTTGCTGCATAACAGTATCCAAGAGTTCATCGATGTCGAGAATACCCGAGAAAACCATTGAAGTATTGATGAGCGTTTCGAGGCGCTTTATTTTGTGCCGTAGATCAGATATTCTTGATTTCATAAGCTCTTTCCCCGGCGCCAAACTTCTCGGCGTACGCAAGTTGCTCCTGGGCGTCCACCTCAGGGTGTAAATTATCAATCGGTCCTTTCACCAAGTCGTAGCACGCCTGATCTATACTCACCGGATCGAATGATGCCAGAATGCCTACGTCAGGTGCGATCATCGGTTCACTGGTAATGAAACAGTCACAATCGGGTGAAATATCAACGAGAAAATTCAAATAGAAGACCTTCTTATCTTTTACGGCACTCGCCGCGTACTTGGCAATGCCTTTCTGAATCTCGGATGACGCCGCGTCCCATGAGAATCTAATAGCCTTCTCCGGGCACACCGACATACAACCTGCACACCCAGTACAGGTCTTCTTGTCGATGACAACCTCCTCCCCCTTCCTCTTTATGGCACCGTGTATGCAGTATTCAATACAGGTGAGGCACTGCGTGCAGCGGTCAACTTCGACGAATGGTTTAGACTGCGAATGCATCTCTAACTTGCCACCCTTCGAGGCACAACCCATGCCGAGATTCTTCAAGGCGCCACCGAATCCACAAACGAGATGGCCCTTGAAATGGGACACGCAGAACATGGCATCAACATGCCCAAAGAGACTCGCGATCTTAGCGCCGTCGATTTCTACGTAGTCATCCCCGTACAGCCCATCAGCAATGATCATTGGGGCAAAATCAAAACCATGCTCCTTTGCCAGATCAATGTGGAGGTCTGCCCGGTAACGCCGGCCGGCATAGAGCGTTGTCGTATCAGTAAGGAAAGGTTTACTGCCCGCATCCTCGATTAATTCACAGAGCCTCCGTACGTAGCCAGGTTTCACATAGTTGACATTCTCAGCCTCTCCGACATGCAGCTTGATGCCGCTCGGTGACTTTTTCTGCAGTATCTTCAACCCACCCGAAACGTCGATGAGTTTATCAAAGACGGTGAGTACGTCTTTCTTATATTTCTTTCTCAAGTCGAGAAAATACACATCTACCATAGTCAAATAATACACACATTCAATAAAACGTCAAGAAGTTCATTCAGAAATCTGTCTCTTCTGATGCGAACAAATGTTGACAAAGAAAGATATCGGAATAGAATTTAACGTGGGCGGTTTCGGAACGATCATATCGCTGGTACTACTCGTTGCTGCAATCGGGATACTCGTTTTCATTGCGCGCGAATTAGATCAATCGAGAAAAAGGAAGCTATCCGGCATCATCCTGGTCCTCGTATCTATTCTCTTCTTCCTCGCTCAGATATCATTCCTCTTTTACCCTGATGAAAAATACAAGAATTGGTGTGGTCTCTTCGGTCACTACTCATCCTATGGTCTTTTCTGGCTAATCGGTTTCTACATTTTCATCATCCCTGTATTACTCGGCTACACAGGTTACATTTTAATCACCGACGCCAAAAAGAAAATCAGTAGCTTTCTCCTTTTCTTCATCCCGATTGGTGTCATCGCTGATACGCTTCTCGCACTATTTTGGAGCGCAGGCGTGACCGACATGCCAACTGGTGGCATGCTCGGTCTTCTCATCAGTAACTTCCTCACCGACTATTTCGGACATATCGGTACCTATCTCATCCTGGGCTTCAGCATCGTTGTGGTGCTTTTCATGATGCTGAGAGAAAAGGTCCTTCCAAAAATCAAGACCGCATATATCATAACCGAATTGAAAAAACTTCCGAAAAAGAAACCCGAGAGGAAAACCAAACCAAGCGCCGAAAAACCGACCGGACAGGAAGCAGAACG
>DAOVAN010000055.1 GCA_030671005.1 Caldifarciminota bacterium | reverse complement strand
GATCCATAATCACCGGCGTCGACCAGTTTGTACGATCGCCAGAACTGATACCGTTAGTAGCCGAATAAAAGTTGTTGCCGCCGTTCGTAGATTTGGCCAGGTTGCCCCACTGGTACTCGGCATAGATGATATTAGCATTTGTGTAGTCCACGATGCAATAGAATCCATCTCCACCATAGATCATTTCCCAATCGTCCAGGTTACCGGTCATTGTCCGTAACGTCCCATTATCCTGCGTTCCCCCATACGTACGCTCGGGATTGAGTTCATCGATCGTAGCCGCATAGAATTGGGTGATCGGTAGGTTATATGACTTGGTCCAGACTGTACCGCCGTTGTACGAATAATAGACACCGCCGTCATTACCATCTACGATATGGCTTAGGTCATTAGGATCGAATTCCAGCGCATGATGGTCCACATGCTGAATGTCTGAAACATCGGACCATGAATTTCCGCCGTTGGTCGTGCGATAGAGCGGCACACCCAAGACGAAAACAATATCCGAATTCGTGGGGTGTACGCGTATTTGGCCAAAATACCATCCGAAGCTGTAGTATAACCAGGAAGATGGCTGGCCTGAAGTCTGAGCCCAGGAATTACCACCATCTGTTGTTTTGTATATTGCATCAAGATAACCTATGGAATCGGTATAGGTAGCATAGAGCACATTCGTACTCGCCTCGCATATGGCAATACCGATCCTGCCTACGTTTGTCCCTGAAGGCAAACCATTAGTCAGCTCAGTCCAAGTTGTACCCATGTCGGTACTTCGATAGATGCCCGAGGTCTGACCGCCGGCTTTACGCCGCGTGGGTGAACGTAATCTCTCCCACATCGCAGCAAAGACCGTATCCGGGTGCGCTGGATTTATGCGCAGATCGATCGCTGATGTTGAGTCTGAGATATAAAGTACCTTTTCCCAAGTGGTTCCACCATCGATCGTGCGATAAACTCCGCGTGCGCTGTCAGCGCTGAATTGAGCACCTGCGCCGGCAACAAAGATAATATCCGAATCAGTTGGGTGTACTGCCACACGGCCAATACGTTTTGTTTGTGAAAGACCGATATTGGTCCATGTGGCACCGCCATCAGTAGTCCGGTAAAGACCATCGCCATCATAGTTATCACCGGCGAGATTGGCTTCACCAAGACCAGCATAGACGGTATTCGGATTGTTCGGATCGATCGCGACATCGCCAACTGAGAGCGTGGGAAAATGATCAGTGAGCATGGTCCAATTTACACCACCATCCGTGGATTTGAGCACACCACCATCTGCAGCTCCTGCATAAATGATATCCCCATTCGATGGGGCTATAGCGATACCCGTAACTCGACCTCCAATATTAGTCGGACCTTTAGGAATCCAAACTCCCTCATCACGGTTCGCATACTGTTGCATCATGCTCAATGCTTGGTGGTATGCCATTTGATGAGCCTCTTCATTGATCAAACGGCTGGGGTACGCACGCTGCATGTAGAACCAATCATGCGGCTTCTCGCCTTTTTCTTCTTCACGCTCAACAACAGGGTTCTCGCTTTTATCAGAAGACCATGGTTGCCAAATCACCACGGCGACAAGAGTGATCGTCAGCAGCAGTGTTAATAAAATATTTGATTTGTGTCTCACATTATCCTCCAGGATTAGGCTGCATAATCAAAAAAGATGATTCACATTGGTATATTAATCACCGTATTACTATAGTACAAAATAATCGGCTGTCAATGCTCGATGATTATTGTCTTCTGGATTTCATTTAGGTTACACCGAATTTCTTTCTGTTTTCTTCCGTATCCTCATAAATGCGCCATTCAGCGACAAGGTCGTTTTCTATCTTTGCAGTCCAAATGACGGGATCATGTTTATTTTCTTCTGACCAATAAGCATACCCGATTATAATAACCAAATCATCGCGTGACTCAACTCTAGTGAAGGTATTTCTGTAATCAGGAAAATGCTCGAAGAATTCTATCCAGCCCTTGGTCATAGACTCTTTCCCTCTATCGATTTCTCCCGCACGATCGATGAATGTATGGTCTTCTGTCATCAGACTGGTAAGGCCTTTTATGTCTTGTTTGTTGATGTATTCGTTAAATTGAAACGCGATCAGTTTTGTATCTCTTGTATTCATTTTGTACCTCGCTTCTCCCACTGCCCACGAAGTATTCCAAAGTGCAAACGATCAAGCCAGCCACCTTTCCAGTAGATGACCTCACGGTCTGTGCCTTCATGAGCAAAGCCTAATTTTTCTCCCACCCGTGTCATTCTTCGGTTAAATGAATATGTGTCAAAGCCAATTCGGTGAACATCCGAGTTTGAGAATAGATAGTCGACCCAAAGCCCAAAAGCTTCGGTGCCAAATCCCCTGTTCAAATGATCATCCTCACAAATATCGATTCCTATGGACCAGGCACCGGGGAATTTCTTGTGTCCATAGCGATTCACCCAACCCAATGTTCTTTTTTCTTTCGTGGCAATTATGGCACGCCTGCGCGGCAAGGGCAGATCGTGCAAAAATCTCTCCGTAAAGCTTTTTCTGACTTCTTCTTCGGTCATAGATTGCCAAACAGCTTCCCATGGCGCATCGAACTGCATCCATTCGCCGCGCTTCATCCACCGGACATAGTCATCCACATCAGGCAGAAGTCCATCTCGCAGAATCACTCTATCCCCCGATGCAATCACCATTATTGATTATGTCTTCAGTTCTTCCTTAAGGATTCCAAAAAACTCATCCCTTGCTTGCCTTTCAATCCAAGGCGTATGTCCGCAGTTTTCAAGCAGAATGAATCGAAAGTCATTTAGCATATTGGTCAAAGGCTTTTTGACCCCCTCAGCCGGGTGAGGATCATAATCTCCGTGGATAGCCGTTACCGGACATTTAATCTGTTCGGCAAGTTGAAGGAGTTTTCCACTGCTCCTTAATTCCTCAGCATCATTCCATACGCTTTGAAAGACGTGGTACTGGACTGCTAGCACCTCATCTTTGTGCTGTATGGGATCATAGGCGTCTGCTTTGGAAATCAACTCTCCTGTTCGCGCCATGGTAGTATCCTTATCTTCGGTCGTGGGGTCGTTCAACTTCTCCAGCAGGGCAGATATTTCCGTCCTTTCTACCTCAGTGAGTCGGTTCAGACGGGTCTTCATAATATCTGTGGCATACCCATCTTCGAAGGGTCCGCTACTGATCAGTATCAGTTTCTTCACGAGTGTCGGATGGCGAGCAGCAACTAAGTAGCCGAGCCACGCACCCCATGAATAACCGACTAGTGTGACCGGAAGGTCTGCGTTCCTTTCAAGAACGGCTCTGAGTTCTTCAACCTGTCCTTCCAGCGTATCCGCAGTCTGAAAGGGTTCCAAAATCCCCCATTGGGATGCAAGTTCGCGCGCCACCGGAGCCATTTCGCCCGGAGCGCCCGGGCCACCATGGATTAGAGCTACTCTGTAGGATGCACCGCCATATTTTCTCAGATTTTTCATATCGTGAGGCAAGGATCAAACTCAAATTTGAATACTAAATACGTATCTTTAGCTCACACTTTTCCGCGCCATTGGCTATCGACTGCAGTACCTCAACCTTTACTGGCTTGCCCAATACTTCTTCGAAGAGACGTTTATACCAACCTGCGCCACAATAGCAGTAAGTTAGGGGAATTCTCTCTTTTGTTTTACTCACTGACCCACAATAGCAGCGATTGTAAGTCGCCTCTATTGTATTACCTTCTAACTTTAGATTACCACCACCTTGTTTACTTAGTCTTGTAACGAAATCCTTGATATTCTTGGAGTCAGCATACAGTTTCTTTGTCCTTTTTATTTTATTTTCATTGATGCACCGGCTAACACCGTCGCGCATCATATAACCACACTCAAGCATCACCTTTTTCGCTACACTTTTGGAGGTCTTCCTAGATAAATTATCTATCAATCCTTTTATGAAACCCGCTTTTTTAACCGGTGTCTTCATTAGTGTGTATTCTGACAATTTTACACTCAGCAGAGACGAAGGATCTTTACCAACAACCTCCTTGAAACTTAGACGAAATCTATCTATGTGGAATGGCATAATACCTCCTTATTCAAGTTATTTGCGTCAAAAGAGGATTTAAGCTTACTTCAACAAAGTGCAGCGTTTTGTCCGGTTTTGATCCCCACTGCTGAGTCTATAATAATACACACCGCTTGGGAGTCCAACCACGTTCCAAACGATATTGTGTTCACCCGCTTCCAGTTCTTTGTCAATCAACGTTGCTATTTCTTGACCAATAATATTAAAAATCTCCAATGTAACATTACCTGCTTTCGCCAGCGTAAATCCGATTCTTGTAGAATTGCTAAAGGGATTCGGATGATTCTGGTGCAGATTAACCAACTGTGGTATTGGAGACAATTTCTCTAGTTCGGTAACGCCAAATTGCGCTGCATGATTCAATAGCGCAATAGCTATTTGTGTTACGCTATTCATATCCTCACCATTGGTTAAAACTACCGCACCGGTATTGTTGTTCCAGTCAAAGGCAACCCTTGCCCGGATACCACTAGACCAGCCCTGATGACCCCAGATCCATCGCCCGTCGAGAAATTTTCTGTACCAAAAAAGCCCCTGTTCAGGATTGAGTATTGGATACTGAGATGTCGTCATCAATTCTACGGTTGTGCTGTCCAGAATTCTCACGGTATCATCGATCAATCCATACTGCATGAAGGCGGTAAGTAAACGCGCGAGCTGACGCGAGCTCGTCCGAAGTGTACCACACGGATAATACGGCTTACCTATATGCCCGTAAGGAATGTGTGTAGCACCATCCCAATAATAGGGCATTGCGATATTATTCGTATCCAGCTCGGCAAGGAACCAAGCTGTCTCATCCATACTCAGCGGATCAAAAATGGAATCATGGCACCTTATCGGAAAACTATCCGCAAGCAATTCGACGATGTAACCGCAAATCGCAGCCCCCATATTGCAGTAATCATCCTGCGTAGCTGGAGGCCAGGGATTATAATTATCCAAGCTGTAGTGAATGCCACCCGAGACCAGGTAATCCTCGAGAAACTCGCCAAGAGGGATAGGTGAATCCCCTTGAATGTTTAGTGGATCAAGAATGGTCCAATTATCATTAATACTCGACATATGGGTCATACACATGCGAATGCTGATTACCGAATCTGGGTAATACGGATTTCGCACGGGAAACCCTAGATGGCTTCCTACATCATCATCCAGACTGAATGAATACTGCTCCCACATCTGCATCAATGCAATAGCCACACTTGTTTTTGATATCGAAGCTAGATAAAAAAGCGCTGAATCGGCAACTGGAATACTATCCTCAATAACAGCATAGCCATATGATTGGTTCCATACAATCTGACCATTTTTTAGTGCGATCGAGGCTACGCCCGGAATGTGATTTTCAGCCATTTTGTGACGTATCAACGAATCAAGACTGGCCGAATCACGCGGAGTCAATAATGGAACGTGCTCGAGGTACTCTGCCCGGGGATCGGAATCAGGGTAATGAAGGTCAATTGCCGCAGCTCCCGCGAGCGTGGTTGAGCCAACAATCAACAGTATAAGCAGTATAGCCTTGCGCATAACTGCCTATACACTAATACATTCGAGCTAAAAAGTCAAGATTGATAACAAACCGGGGTCAGGTCTCTGGGGTTAATCGAGTTTCTTGCCTGATGCGGTAAGTTTTTCAGGATCTACTAAAATCTCTACAATACATGGTTTGTCCGACGCAAATGCCTGCTTCAAGGTTGGATCCAATTCCTTCGGGTCTTTCACTCTGAAACCATCTCCCCCACAACTGACAGCAAAATCAGCAAAGTTCGGATTAGGGAAACTGACCCCGAACATCGGATAGCCATCGCGCGCCTGTTCTTTTTTGATGTTTTTTAGCCTACCGTCATTGAACACGATGGCGTTAATAGCCAGTTTTTCCCGCACAGCAGTAGTGAAATCTGCGGCCAGCATAGCGAAACCACCATCACCGCACAAACATATTACCTGCTTATCAGGATAATCCAACTGCGCAGATATAGCAGCGGGTAGGCCAAAACCCATACTTGCTATGTTGGCACTCAAGAAGATGCGTTGTCCCTCACATACGAATTTCTTGAAAAACCAGTAGGTATGATCACCGACGTCCACGCAGATGATGGCATCATCCGCCACATTTCTCTTCAGTGCTTGTATCACATAACCCGGGTTGATCGGTTTTGACAGATCGTCTGCGTCTTTTTTGATTTCATCGGAATGGTATTTTGTCATCTTTCGTATATTCACCCAGAATTCTTTGTCCGACTTTTTCTCCTTGACTTTGGAAATCAATTTTTCCATTACAATACCGGCATCCCCATGAATGCCAACATTGATATCAAATGTTCTACCTATGCGCGTGGTGTCCCAGTCGATTTGTATCATCTTGATACCAGCCGGGACGAGGTTCGCATGCCGAAAACCAGTACCGATAACCAGCACGAGATCAGCAGACCGTATACTTTGCGCGGCATGTTTTGAACCCAGTGACCCAAGCACGCCCAAGCTGTATTCATGTGTTTCAGGAATAACACCTTTTGCCCGGGATGTAGTCGCAACCGGTGCCTTAATTGTTTCGGCGAGTTTCAGCAATAAATCACCATAATGTCGTGTGCCCCAGCCAGCAATAATCGCCGGTCGCCGGCAATCGTCTATTAAGGATACCGCACGATCTATATCATCCTCTTTTGGTCCAGAGACCTTCTTGGCTAACCTCATGCCCGGTAAGAAAATCGGCTGGTCGAGTTTTTCAACAAGAACATCGGTAGGTGTACTGAGAGCTACCACCCCGGGATTCTTGTACGCATGTTTTGTGGCCATGGTGACCAGCTTCAGCGCCTGGTTTGGGCGGGCAATGGTCTCAGTGAAATCAGTGAAAGGATGGAACAACTCCAGTTGATCTATTTCCTGAAATGCTTCACTGCCTAAATAAACCTCGGGAATCTGACCGAGCAAAGCCAGGACAGGACTGCGATCCTCAGCTGCATCTATCAAGCCCGTCACGAGATTGGTACAGCCCGGCCCTGCAATCGACATACAAACCCCCAGCTTGTCGGTCATCTTGCCGTGAGCGCAAGCCATGAATGCCGCAGTCTCTTCATGCCTTGTTAAAACAAACCTTATCCTTCCACTTTTTCTTATTGCTTCAATCAACGGCAAGTTGGAATCACCGGGTATACCATATATGTGTTTCACGCCAAATGATATGAGTTGTTCAACGACTTTATCGGCGACATTTGAAGTGATTTTTGTGTCACCTTTTACTACACCTTCGGGTACGAATGCAGATTTAGGTGCACCGCAACTTGGGCATGTGTAAGAATCTGGTTGTTCGGAAAACTTCTTCCCTTCCTTTTCCTCGTCGTACACCCAGTTACATACAGTGCACCTAAATCTTGCCATGGTATTCTTCAATCATCCGACTAACTTACATACCTGCCTGTTCTTTCTCAGAACCTTTGGTGCAGAAATACATGTGCTTCAGATCCATCTTTTCATACACCGGGCAGTTTTTGCAAATGCATCCCTTTTCCTCGGTGATGCACTTACTCTTTCCTATCGTCGGGAAGCAAAACCCGCCCTTTTCATCACAGGCTACCCAACTTGGACAACTCGAGCAAACACACATAGACAAAACCATCTTCTTTTTCTCTTCCATTTCTTCTGGTGTCATCATAAACACCTCCTTTCATTAGTATAGCAGAAAACGCCACATCTGTCAAGAATTCGGCAGTAGTATATGGACCTTGACTCTTGGTTCGTTAGTTTTATAATGTAGTTGAAGAAACTTCACAAAATAGGTCACATTTGATGAACGAAATAATATATATATTCAGGGGGACCAATGGCTAGATTTAGATGCAATGTATGTAATGTCTTTGAATATGATGATACACGCGGTGATTCACCCCGAGGCATCAAACCTGGGACTAAACCAGGCGACTTCCCAGATTCCTGGCGTTGTCCGATCTGCGATTCAGATAAAACGCATCTCAAACCCATGAAAGAAGAGAGCAAACTCTCCACGAGCGAACACATCATCAAGTGTCCCGTGTGCAAAGCTGAACATAAGATTACCATTACGCATCTTGAGAAAGCAGACATAGGCGGATATCTGGGTGAGTGGGAACGCGAATCAGATGAGCTCGAGAAGCACATGGCAGATATTCATACGATATCGAACACACGCTCCAGCATAATCGAGCCGATGAGAACCACCAAAGACGTCATCTCATGGGATGACATACTCATCAAAGGAGCTCAACTCGCCAGGTTCCCACTGAACAAAGACGAGCCTGTGAATACACGCACCGTGATCGGGCCGAAAGCAAAGCATCCTCTAGTCATCGAAACACCCATCTATGTAACTCATATGTCATATGGAGCCTTATCGCGAGATGTTAAAATCGCGTTGGCAAAAGGCAGTGCCGCGGTCAAAACCGCCATGTGTTCAGGAGAAGGTGGTATTCTCACCGAATCAATGAATCATGCCTACAAGTACATTTTTGAATATGTACCTAATCAGTACAGCGTTACCGATGAAAATCTCAAGGTCGTGGATGCGATTGAGATTAAAATTGGACAATCAGCAAAACCAGGCATGGGTGGACACCTGCCGGCTGAAAAAGCCAGTGAAGAGATTGCTAAGATACGAGGCTTCCCAGAAGGCACTGATATTATCAGCCCCGCACGATTCTCCGACATAAAGAGCAAAGAGGATTTGAAAAAGAAAGTCGACTGGCTAAGGGACAAATCACAGGGCAAGCCCATCGGTATCAAGTTAGCGGCCGGGCATATCGAAAAAGATTTAGAGGTAGCTGTTTATGCCAGACCTGATTTTATCACAATTGACGGTCGACCTGGAGCAACTGCCGCGGCATCTAAATTTGTTAAGGATGCAACTTCAATTCCCACCATATTTGCGCTGCACCGTGCCAGAAAATTCTTCGACGAGAAGGGAATCACGGACATATCTTTAGTAATTACCGGTGGGTTGAGGATTTCATCTGATTTCGCCAAAGCCCTTGCGTTGGGTGCTGATGCTATTGCAATCGGCACCGCCGCACTCATGGCATGTGCGTGTCAGCAGTATCGAATCTGCAATACTGGCAATTGCCCAGTGGGTGTAACCACTCAAAACCCCGAGTTGAGGTCCCGGTTGAAGATTGAAATCTCTGCCAAAAAACTAGAGAATTTTCTGACAATATCAACTGAGGAGCTGAAGGATTTTGCCAGACTCACGGGCAACGGAAATGTACACGGATTGGATATTAGCGATTTGTGTACTACAAATTCAGAAATATCTGGGCATACTGCTATCGAGCACGTATGACCCAATAACCATAGGGTACATGCTCGTATCCTACCCTCGTGGCGATGGGGTCAGGTCTCTACCCCCTGCGCTTTCGCTCCGAGGGCATGCTTTGAACACAGGATACAGAGAACTCCGAGCGCGGTAATGCGCAGGCAGCAAGATTGTCCCGTCTCGAGGATCCTCGTTTCTGAAAAATTCAGAAACGGGACCGCGCTCTCCGCCTGGGGCGGATTCGCTCGCAATGACGCCGTACGTCGGAATGACCAGAATAGTTTTGAATTTCGTGCTTTGGGTTTCTGATTTGTTCCCCCGTTCGGGGATTCTCGTAAATTCAATC
>DAOVAN010000066.1 GCA_030671005.1 Caldifarciminota bacterium | reverse complement strand
CGGAGAATTAGAAAAAGACCATACGTATTCGATCGGTGATTACATAGGAAAAATGGGACTCGAAGAGTATTACGAAAGCATATTAAAAGGCACTCCTGGGATTGAGTACTTAGAAGTAGACGCGCGCGGCAAAGAGGTAGGCAAGATCACAGAAAAAAGGAGTGTACCGTTAACCGCGGGTGAAGACCTCTTCACGACGATCGACATCGTCTTGACCGAATCGGTAGCGGTCTACCTCGAGGATTACGAGAAGGCGGCTTGTGTCTGCCTGGGTCCCCAGAACGGTGAGGTGTTAGTGCTATATTCGAAACCAGGCTTCGACCCGAATCTCTTCACGCATGGTTTACAAAGAATCGAATGGGATATCCTACACAAAGACCCGAACGCACCTATGTACAATCGTGCTACCATGAGCTGCTATCCGTGCGGCTCAACATACAAGCCATTTGTGGCACTCAGTGCTCTCGACTCAAAGATCATAACTGAAAAAAAGCGCTTTGACCCGTGTCGCGGTAAATACCGTCTCGGCAGGCGCATCTTCCGTTGCTGGAAAACACACGGTAGCCTCAACCTAACCGGCGCAATCATCAATTCCTGTGATATCTATTTCTATCAACTCGGAACACTTGTCGGTATCGACACGATTTTCGAACGATCGAGCAGAATCGGCTTCGGGAAGAAAACGGGCATTGATCTACCAAACGAAAAAGATGGTCTGATGCCTGACCGTAACTGGTTCGAGAAACGATACGGCCGTAACTGGACAAGAGGTCATATCTTCAATCTGAGTATCGGGCAAGGAGACATCTTGGTAACGCCTCTGCAGCTGGCGTGCGCCTATACGATTTTCGTCAATGACGGGATGATCCCTATCCCGCATGTCATCAGTAAGAATGACACGACGTATTTCACAACCGACATCTCCCACGAAGCCATAGAAACCGTCAAAGAAGCACTCGCTGGGGTTGTTGCCCGCGGTACCGGCACTTTGGCCCGGGTCCCCAATACTATAGTCTCTGGTAAGACCGGCACCAGTCAGAATCCCCATGGAGAAGACCATTCTCTCTTTGTCGGTTTTGCTCCGGCAGACAACCCCAAGATTCTCGTTTGTTTGATTGTTGAAAATGCTGGCCATGGGGGAAGCATAGCGGCGCCGATAACCGGTAAAATCCTGAAATCATATCTCCGTTCCCTAGGGCAGACAGAGCATAGCACAGCACTCGACGAGGAGTAAGGTGTTCAGGAAAATTGATCTCAGTATCATCGCCGCGACGAGTGCCCTCGCATTGTTGGGTATCATAATGATCTATTCGACCGCGGGTTCGGAGTTAATGACAAAACAAACCATGTGGCTCATATTCTCAGTTTTTGTTGCCTTGTTCTTCTCAAGAGTCTCACCTCGCATCTGGACCAACCTCGCGCCGATCATCTATATTCTGTCGGTGTTTTTTATTTTCATCATACTCTTCAAGAGCGACGTCTATCCTAGAAGATGGATTAGACTGGGAGAATTTTCCATACAGCCATCAGAGTTTGTGAAGTTTGCAACGGTGCTCATGCTGGCTAATTACCTGGCTGCGAAGAAGAGGCTGGAAACATTTTCTGACATGATCGTACCAATAATCATAGCCGGCATCCCTGCGCTACTGATCTTCGTTGAGCCCGACCTTGGCGCGGCACAAATTTTCTTGCCAATCTTGATCGTCATGAGCTTTTGGGCTGGCATGTCTGGACTCAAATTGCTCATCCTCTTCTCGCCGATAGTCTCTGCGGCCGCAAGTTTCTCAATCTACGTCTGGGCAATCTACATGGTGCTCCTGCTGGTGGTGCTGTACTTCAGAAAACAGCTAACAGATCTGGTCTATGGATTAGTCAGCAATTCATTGGTGGGGCTCATCATGCCCCTGGTATGGAGTTCTCTGAAAACCTATCAACAAAGAAGGATCATTTCATTCTTCTCTCCCTGGGTGGACCCCCAAGGCATGTCGTGGCAGATCATCCAGTCCAAAATCGCAATCGGGTCAGGACGGTTTTTTGGAAAGGGATTCCTCTCTGGTACACAAAAAAAACTGGAGTTCTTGCCCGAGCGCCATACAGATTTCATATTCTCATGCTTGGGTGAAGAATTCGGATTAATCGGAATAATAATAGCCGTCGGTATGTACTTATACTTAATGTATCGACTGCTCGTTCTAGCCAAAGAAACGCGTAACCGGTTTTCGAGTATACTCATCAGCGGCGTAATGATATGGATTGGATACCAGACATTCATCAATATTGGTGTAACCATGGGTCTGTTGCCAGTAACCGGCGTGCCGCTACCCTTTGTTAGTTACGGTGGCTCTGCCTTGCTCTCCTGTTTCATGGCAATTGGTGTCTGTCTCTCCATTTCCAAATCAAAGATGGCCTATTAATTCATACTACATGATGGGTCTGTAGTAGACGATTTTTTGGATATTTTTCTTGACAAATAACGACAAATTGATTATTATTATCGAATATCACTAAAATGAAGAATGATCTAATGAAGCTTATGTTTGCAGTCGATAGAAATCGTGAGACACTCATTTTGCCGTGTCTCAGCGGCTCTGAATCTCCCACGCGCACCTGCAGCTCCTTAAACTCATGACTACCGCAAGAGCCGACCTCGATGCGCTGCTGGAGCAGTTAGTCTTACAAGAAGGCTCTGACCTCCACCTTCGCTTTGGCGAGCCACCCGTATACCGGGTCGGTGGTGAATTAGTCAAAACAGAAAATCCAAGGCTCAATGACGAGGATCTCCAGGCATTAATTTTTGGCATCATGAGCCCTGCACAAAAAGCGAAATTCGAGAAGCAGCTGGAATTCGACATGGCTTACGAGATATCTGGCGTTGCGCGGTTCAGGGTCAACTGTTTTAAACAAATGAACCACATCGCTGCGGTCATGCGCACCATACCCTTAAAGATCAAGACCATCGATGAATTGAACCTCCCGCAAATCTTCACAAAAATCGCCCAACTACCCCGAGGCCTCGTATTGGTTACAGGACCAACCGGAAGTGGCAAATCGACAACCCTTGCCGCGATCATCGAGCACATCAATAATAACTTCCGAAAACACATCATAACGGTTGAAGACCCCATTGAATTCTTGCATCGCGACAAGAATTCTGTAATCGAACAACGCGAGGTCGGTATCGATACAAATTCATATAGCGAGGCTCTACGCAGAGTAATCAGACAAAACCCGGATATCATTCTGGTCGGCGAGATGCGCGATCTCGAAACCATATCCGAAACGATCACAGCTGCCGAGACCGGACATCTTGTCTTCTCCACGCTGCATACCATAGACGCAGTGCAGACTGTCGACCGGATCATTGACGTCTTTCCACCATCACATCAACAGCAGATCCGCTTGCAGCTCTCAATGACCCTGCAGGCGGTCATCACCGAAACACTCTTGCCCAAGAAAGATTCGGACGGTCGAATCCCCAGCTTCGAGATCATGGTCTGTACCCCGGCCATTCGCAGTGCTATTCGAGAGGCCAAGACACATCAGATATTCACCGCGATTCAAACCGGCGCACGCATGGGTATGATTACCATGGATCAATACCTGAAGAATCTGTACCGTCAAGGACTCGTGGACTACGAGGAGGCCATTTCTCATTCCAGCCGCCCGGAAGAATTCAATAACAGGATTTAATATGGCAAGTATCAACGAACTGATGCGAATCCAGATTCAGAAAGAGGCTTCGGATCTCATACTCAAGGTGGGAACTCCTGCTACCATGCGCATAAATGGGGACCTCGTCACCCTGGATACAACACCCCTCACTGACGCCGATATCGAATCGGGAATATCAGAAACCCTCAACGAGGTACAACTAGAGGAATTCCATAAGCACAAGGACATTGATGTCTCCTATCAACAGAGCGAGGGGGTTAGATTCCGGATTAATGTCTTTCGACAAAAAGGCGTAGCTGGCATGGTTCTCCGTGCGGTGCCCGCGCATATTCCCTCACTCGATGATCTGGGATTCCCGCCGGTTCTTCGAAACGTAACGTTGCGGCCTCGCGGTCTTATCGTCGTGACCGGACCTTCGGGTTGTGGAAAATCGACGACTCAAGCCGCAATCGTCAGCCACCGAAACGAGAATGACAAATGTCACATCGTGACCGTCGAAGACCCCATCGAGTTCATTCACAAGAACAAAATGGCGTTGGTAAGTCAACGAGAAGTAGGCCGCGATACTCACTCCTTCGCCGATGCGCTAAAATTTGTCCTGCGTCAGGACCCGGATGTTATCCTGGTTGGTGAAATGAGGGATCTTGAGACCATTTCGCTCGCCATCACTGCCGCCGAGACCGGACATCTTGTGGTCACAACGCTTCATACGTCGGATTCGGTATCGACGATCGATCGGATTATCGATGTATTCCCGGCTCACCAGCAAGCACAGATACGCATGCAGCTATCATTGAACCTGCTTTGTGTGGTATCACAAAACCTCCTGAAACGCGCCGACGGCAAAGGACGGCTGGCCGCCTACGAAATACTAATCGCGACCCCATCGGTCAGGAACCTGATTCGTGAAGCAAAAACATATCAACTATCATCAATACTACAAACTTCACAGCAACAGGGTATGATCTCATTTGATGCTTGCTTGGCTAAGATGGTAAAAAGAAGATCCGTGACAAAAGAGGAGGCACTACCCAAGGCATTGAATGCCGAGTCTTTCATGAAAGAAATGCAAGAGATATCGCGATCATAGTGACCAAAAAAACATTCCTCCGTCTCGATAGCCCGGTTCAATACATCAAAGGCATCGGTCCAAAGCGCTCTCGCTACTTTGATAAAATCGGCGTCACGACCGTCAAAGACCTCATCTATCTGGTCGCCCGAAGGTACGTGGACTACTCTACAGTTTTAAGAATCCGTGATCTGAAAATAGAGGACGAAGCAACCATCATAGGTAGAGTAGATCTGGTCGAAACACGTCGCACGAGAAACCGTACGAGCCTGACTAACGTTGCACTGCGCGATGGCACAGGTTCTGTCGTACTAAAGTGGTTCAACCGTCCCGACCTGAAAAGAAGGTTCAGAATTGGAGATTGGCTATTAGTATCGGGCAAAGTGACTTCCTACCGTGGACAGCAGTTCGTCAATCCACTCTATGAATTGATCGGTGAGGAAGAAATCGAACAACGAAAGCAAGGTTCGGTTATTCCTATTTATCCACTAACCGAGGGACTAAGCATATGGGACATACGAAGAGCAGTGAGAATAGCGATCGACGAATGTCTCGAGGAAGTCAATGAAACGCTGCCTGAATCCATCATCCAAGAAAACGGACTGACACCACTGAAGAAAGCTTTGCACCATCTGCACTTTCCCACGAGCGCCGAAGAAGCACACGCGGCGCGTAACCGGCTCGTTTATGATGAATTTTTCTTCTTCGAACTGATCCTCGCTCAAAGGAAGACGAGACAACAGAAGGAGCAAGGCATTTCAATGCAAGACACAGGGCTATTGACTAAGAAATTCGTCAAATCATTACCCTTCACCCTAACGCAGGAACAAGTAGGGGCCATTCAGAAAATCGCCGAAGACATGGCGCTGCCCAAACCCATGAATCGTCTTCTGCAGGGCGATGTTGGTTCAGGCAAGACGGTCGTTGCGCTTTATGCAATTCTAGTGGCAATCGAGAACGGTCATCAATCAGTACTGATGGCACCGACCGAGATACTTGCCGAACAGCACTACGTCGTACTCCGCGAAATGTTAAACGATGTCGGTGTTGAGCCATGTCTTTTGACCGGTAGCATAAAAGGCAAAGAACGTGCAGCAGTCATCGACAAAATATCTTCGGGAGATGCTAAACTGATACTCGGCACCCACGCCCTGATTGAACAGGATATCACATTCAAGAATCTCGGGCTCGCGGTTGTCGATGAGCAGCACAGATTTGGAGTCATGCAGCGTGCGGCACTTGTGAACAAAGGCGTGAACCCGGATTTTCTTGTTTTGTCCGCAACGCCGATCCCAAGAACCCTTGCCCTGACCTTGTATGGTGATCTTGACATCTCAACAATAAAGGAGAAGCCACCCAAAAGGGGTGAGGTCATAACAAAGATCGTCAATGAAAAAGACAAGAGAGCAACGTTTGATTTCATAAACAAAATTCTGGCTAAGGGACGACAAGCCTTTGTCATTTGTCCAATAATCGAAAAGTCTGAAACGATGGACCTGAAATCAGTGCAGGAAGTCACCGAGGAAATCATCGCCGCCTTCCCTCAAGTTTCGGTAGGAGTCATTCACGGAAGGCTGAATACATCAGACAGAATGCAGATAATGAATGAATATCGCCATGGTGGGACAAAAATCCTCGTTGCCACCACCGTCGTAGAAGTCGGTGTCGATATTCCCAATGCCACTGTCATGCTCATCGAACATCCTGAGCGATTCGGTCTCGCCCAGTTACATCAATTGAGGGGTCGTATTGGCAGAGGCGCGCAAGAATCTTATTGTTTCCTCGTCCTGAGTCGCTATGTGCAACCTGAAACTTATGAACGCATAAAATTCTTCGAGCGTAACAATGATGGCTTCGCCTTGGCTCAGAAGGATATCCGACTCCGCGGCCCGGGTGAAGTTCTTGGAAAAAGGCAACACGGCCTGCCCGACATTCGAATCGGTGACCTCGAGTACGACCGAGATTTCTTGTACCGGGCTCGCGATGATGCATTCGAGCTCGTCAAAACAGACCCCGACATAGCTTTGCCCCAAAACAAACCAATAAAAGTACAGTTGAAGCAACTAGCAAATAGAGCCGAGTTGTTGCGCATCGGTTAGAGGAGGCAGTTATGAAAAAAAGATGGTTTATCATTTTTGCGCTGTTTCTAATCGGCACGTGTGCACGTTTAACACGTAGCATCGGAAAAAGCAGTGAGGTGGTCATCATCACCTCCCGCGTAGATCAGAACCTCATCATTGATAACCTCCAGCTCTACAACTATGTTCCTCAGGAAGAAGGTATATTCAAGTTCATTTTTGCCAGGGATACTGCCCTTGGTAACTACAAGAAGCATCACGCCATCCTGCTCTACGGTACGCTGCAGGATGATTTCATACATACAATGCTGAGCGAGAAAGCACGGGCCGCCACGGAGAAAGACACCTTTACTCTCTTTAAGTTGGATAATTTATGGGCCGATGGACAGATGGCGATTATCCTTGCAATACGAGATCCTGCCTATGTCACCCAGGGCATCGAAAAGTATGGACAAATCATCTCCCAGAACCTGGAAGAACACTACTATCAGCGGGTGAAAAAGAATTACTATATCACCGGTGTAAGCAGCAAAATGAAAGACAGACTGAAGAGATTCGGTCTAACCCTGGACATCAACGAGGCATGGCTGATCGACTCGACTCATCAAAATGACAACTTCCTATTTGTCCATACACATTTTCCTGACCGCAGCATATTCTTTTACACGGAAACGAAGAAGTCGACGATTGACGGCGCATTCGCAATCGCCAAGCGTGACTCTCTTACCGAGCGATTTTATGACGGCGACTACATCCTGAAAGAACTCACGATATCTGAACCCATTGAATTCGCCGATCTCAGGGGCGTCAGGTTAAAAGGTGTGTGGCAAAATGACTCGCTCGTCGCGGGCGGCCCGTTCCTTTCATATTTCCTGACCGACGGCAACACTCTTTATGTGCTTGATGGAATAGTCTTCAATCCTGGTGAGCGCAAGTCTGATTACTTCACGAAAATCGAAGTCATAATGAATTCCTTCAGTCTAATTCGTTCTTGACAAATTATCTATTATGAATAAGATAATTTATACTGAGGAATGAAATGAATGAAGCGGATTTTTCTGAAATCGCAAGGCTGAGCGAGAAATACAACAAGGATCCGAAATCAAGGATTTTTGTGCAACTCGCTGACGTCTACCGAAAAAACAACATGGGCGACGAGGCATTAGACGTACTGAACAAAGGTCTTGAGTATCACCCGCAATATCCAGTTGCCTATTTGATTCTCGGTAAGTGTCACTACGACAAGAGATCCTATATTCAAGCCCGTGATGCCTTCGAAAAAACGATTGCTTTAGATCCACAAAACATCGTTGCCCTCCGCATGCTGGCAAAAACGTGCGAGGTGCTCAAAGATGAAACGGGTCAAATAAACGCCTACAAAAGCATCGTCAACATTGATCCTTTGGACACAAATGCCAAGGAAAGACTCTCGATGCTCGAAGCGATACAGCGAAAAGAACCATTATACACGGTTGCCATGGCTGAGGAGCATGAAAAGCAAAACAACCTGGATGAAGCACTCAAAATATATGAAAATCTCCTCTTCAGTGATCCCAGTGATCTAATCCTGAATCAAAAGGTTACCGAGTTGAAGAAAAAGGTTACCGAAGAAAAGCGTAAGCTGGAAGAAGAAGGGATTGAGGAACTGCAAATAGAAAAAGTCTTTAAGACTGATGAATTAGTATCAGAAAGGGCCGGGGACGGAGCTGAAACCCCGCAACCGTCGGTCGAGGGTGGTGAAGAACCGGCAGCACCTACCCAGAATGAAATCCAGAGTCTGGAGGATTTTCTGGTCGAAGAGCTTGAACAAGCAGCCGAGAAAACCGCCGCACAACCGGCCACCGAAGAAAATGTACCATTAGATGAAAAATCTGTGAACGGAGAAACGCCCAGCTCGCCCACCGAAGACATTACTGAAAAGACTGTGCTACCGACACAAGACATGCCGTTTGACATACCCGAACCCGTAGAACCCGCTGAGTTGAAGGCCGTAATCGAGGAAAAAGTGGAAGAACCACCACCAATAGAAGTGCCGCAACCAACAGAACCGCTCG
>DAOVAN010000062.1 GCA_030671005.1 Caldifarciminota bacterium | reverse complement strand
CAAGTTCCAAAACCTTTGCTATCTCACTCTTGACTGTGGGCACTAAAAACAGTGAATTCAACACGCCCTTGGTCTGTCCTATTCTCCCAACGTTGACCATATACCAGAAATGAGCATCGGGCGATTCGTCATCGAGTTCGGCAGCCTTGCTTCCAAGATCTCTGCCTTTTTCGTAGTAATCAATCTTATCACCCTTATCCTCTGCCCTATCACCCAGCTGATAGCACACCTTTGACAGCTCATACAGGGCTCTGACGTTCTCGGGATCGTTCTCGACAATGCCGTCAAGAATCGAAGCACTCTCATCAAGATTTGCCCCCTCCAAATGCCTTGTCTCATACAATTCATTTGCATGATCGATCAACGAATCGACATTCTGAGCAAAAGGCAGCATCACAAGCAGCGAACAAAGCACAATAGCATATTTTAACATCACTCCTCCTTTTTGTTAACGAAAACCTAATCTAGTCATTACGAACTAGGTAACAAAAACCTTAATTATTTTTGGTTCCAGCATCTCAACCCTACCAAGAAAGTAATTGGGTTAAGGCTAGGATGCTAGAACCCGCCGTCGAGAATCGAGTATGCGTATTCACGTCCAGCTTCTTAACCTTCACCCGTCAACTATCTCTTAACCAGCATCGTAGTGATCGTAAAATAGTTGATAACCTGCTGCTTTACACGGTCATACCAGTAAATGAATTTAGGTTTCTCAAGTATTTTCGTGTTCAGACTACGCACGTTATCGGTGATATAAACCGCTTCCTTTTTCAAGAGCAAATCACTCTGGCCCTGACCACCGAAGCCAAATCCATAACCAGCACGCTGTACCTGTCTCACGACTTCACTGCTTGTTCGATTAAAGGGATAAGAAATACAGTTTACATCACCGAGTCTTTGTTCGAGCGACCTTTTTGATTCACGCAATTCGTATTCTACTTTGTCTGCGGATAGTTTTGTCAAATTTCTATGACTCATTGTGTGTGAACCGAATTCAATGCCCCATTCCTTCATCTCGTGTATCTCATCCCATGAAAGATGCGGGCTTCGTCTGCCGATCAACGCCATATCCCAATAATCATCTTTGCCGATGTAGTCAACTATCAGAAAAACAACTGCCCGGATTCCATATTTCTTGAGAATCGGAAACGCATAACGATATATGCTCTTGTCTCCATCATCGAAAGTAATCACAACACCATTCTGTTCATCACCCGGTAGTACTATCTTGGTGTTATTCTTTAGAAACTCGATGAAAGTCTCGAACTGACCAGGATAATTCCAAGTTCCACAGAATTGAAACTTAGGCGTGATTCGGTGAAACTGTATTGCTTTTACCATGTGCTAATATCAACCAGCCCAGAATCGCCAACGCGGCAACGCTGATGCCAGATATCAGAAAAATATAGTTCTTATCGATTATCGCAGACAAGAAGCCAATACCAACCGCGCCCAGTGCGAATAGTCCATTTAGGATCCAATCTCTTAGGGAAAAAATCCTGCCGCGTACGAATTCGTCAGCATAACGGTGAATTAGCGTATCCTGGCCGATGAACACAGGAGAAATCGCGATGCCGCATATGAAGCAGACAATTGCAAAAACCAAGAAATTGTTCAAGAAGGGAAACAAGACTAGCGCCCCGCCGACTACGATGAAGCACAAAAGCATCAAGATCTTTAGGTCAAAATGATGCCCGAAAACGCCCATGATATACGCGCCGACCAATAACCCGATCGCACCAATGGCCGCCAGATATCCGACGCCGCTCGTGCCCCATGCCATTTCCTGTTGTACAGTGGGTATGACCAATATGTAGATGACACTCCCCGCAGCCACCACGAGAAAGATAGTTGCCATTGCAAAACCCAGATTCTTCTCGCGGAAGATCATCTGCACCGCGTGCACCAGTTCATGCCACATCCTTAATAGACCGCTCCGTAGCAGCAAGAAAAAACCCTTAGGCTTGAGATGTTCAACCTTCTTAGGAATTTCGGGTAGCCTTACCTTCATACCATATAGAAGTAAGGCGGAAACCGCAAAGGTGATCGCATCGAGAATGAACGCCGCGGTCCATCCCGCTATTCCGAACAGGCTGTGCCATATTTTCCAATCAACAATCACCGCACCAATTAACATCCCGAGAAACGTCGCCCCACGCGAAACAAAATTGACAACCGAATTAGCGGTCAGGATCCGTTTTTTGGAAACCAGATTGGGGATGATTGCGCTGCGTGCCGCATTGAAGAATAATGCCAGCAGAAACATGAAGAATACGACAATGAAGACTGGATACATGTTGTCCGTCGCGAGAAAAACAACCGGTATCAAGAGTGCACATACCGTGCGTAGCGCATCGCAGACGACCATGACAGTCTTTTTGTGCCAACGGTCAACTAGTATCCCGGCAATTGGACCAAATATCAGGACCGGAAGTGTAATACAAATCATTAGTTGCGAGAGCAACAACGGAGCGCGTTCTTTAGGAAACAAACCGACAATCGCAATCAGGGCGATGTAATCCAGCTTGTCGCCGAATTGACTGACGGTTTGTGCAAAGGTGAAAATCGAGAAGTCTCTAATCTTGAGTATGTTCCAGAACTTAGCTCTCTTTATTAATCACCTCACAGTAGAAATCCATAACCTGCTTTGTTACTTTCTTCCATTCATAGCATAATGCTTTTGTCCTACCGCCCTTGCTCAATTCCCACATCAGTTTGCGATCCTTAAGCAGAGAAACCATTCTTTCCGCAAGCGCATCCGAATCACAGGCTTTGAAAAACAGGCCCTCGCTTCCTTCTTCCATGAGCGTACGATACCCTGGTATATCAGAACAGATTATTGGTGTTCCGGTCGCCATCGCCTCCAATAGCACAATCCCGAAACTCTCGGCTCCAGTCGCCGGCGAACAATATATATCACAAGAAGCATAATAACGCGGCAGGTCTTCGGCTGAGACACGTCCGACAAACAACACATTCTCCCTGATGTGTTCCTCAACGTAACGACGATAGTAACGTTCAAGAAAACCTTCACCGACAACAATGAGCTTCGTACTCGGTAACTGGCGCAAGATCATCGGGAATGCCTGCAGCAGGAATTTCAGACCTTTCCATGGCTCGAAGCGACCTACGAACAATATCTTGGGTGAATACTGAGTCAATTTCTCTATGGGTTTCACCTTAGGATTGAAGCGGTTTGTGTCTATGCCGTTCGGTATTATACGGTACTGACCGGGAAAGTATTTCGACACAGAATTACGGGCAACCGTGGACACCGCGATCAGCCCATCGAGTTTCCTGAAATATTGTTCCAGTACTGGCTCCCATAGAACATATCCATAGCTCTTTTCATGTGCTGAATGAAAGGTGATAAAATTCTTCGCCTTCGAATACTTCAGAGCCAGGTACGGAAGTGTTGGTGCCACTGAACCATGGAGATGAATGACATCGAAGTTTTCTCTTGCGAGCAAACGCCTGAGCTTCCATGGAATGAGTATGCCGAAAGTCAAGACGGAGAACGAACGATTCTTCGGAACCTTTATCGCCCGGCCCAATCTGATGATATAATCATCAACCCAGGGATAGTTGTTGCCGTACGACGGCGCCAGTATCTTGGCCTCGTGCCCCATTTCTCTCAGGGTCTTGCACAAATACAGAATGTGTTCAGGAACACCGCCCGTATGTGGATAGAAAATATCGGATACAAACAAGACCTTCATCTTCCTGTATGACCTAAGCCACCGCCCTGTCTCTTAGTGCTGTTCAATCTCTTGACACGCACAAACTGCGCGCGTTCCACTTTATTGAAAACCAATTGCGCAATACGGTCCCGTTTCTTAACCTTGAACGGCTTATCACCGTAATTGAAAAGGATTACTTTTATCTCCCCTCGGTAATCGGCATCGATGGTGCCCGGCGAATTGAGCACCCCAATGCCATAGTCCTTTGCAAGACCACTTCGGGGCCTGACTTGTGCTTCATAACCTTTAGGGATCTCGACTCTGATGCCTGTCGGGATCATGGAAAAATCATGAGGCCGTATGATCATTTCCTTCTTGACGGCCGCATAAAGATCACAACCAGCAGCATGTACACTTTGATATTTGGGCACGAAATCACCCTTTATTTTAACTCGCAGCCTTTTTCCTTCCATCACGCAACCCAATCAGACTCGAATAACATCCATTGATCAGGAAAGCTTCTGATGAGTTCCTCGAATTTCTTGACCATTCCCTGATTAAATTCTTGTGGGCTACCCTCAAAAAAAACAGGAGGTTCAACAACAGCGAGATACCGCTTTTCCTTATCCGCAGAATTAAGCACCATGTAGCCAAATGTCACAGGTATTTTCCTCTTTATTATGATATCACCCAGGCCACGCGGAATGTTCCGCCTCCCTGAAAAGAAATCCACGGTGATACCATTCCTCAGGATATCCCGGTCTCCCAGTACAGCCAGCACGCGGTTGTTCTTTATCGTATGGAGGAATGCATAGCCCGCCTTTGAAAGCGGAAAGGTTTTCATACCGAGTCTTTCTCGATGTCTCGTATACAAATCATACATCTCGGGTTCAGTTTCCTCAACCAGTGCATTTATCGGTACCCCGCAGGCTGCGACATAGGCACCTGCATAATCCCAATTACCCATGTGTAATGTCAACATTATGCAACCCCTACCGTGCTTTAAGGCGCGCGCGAAGTTCTCATATCCGTACCCCTCAACACTGAAATCATCCTTGGAGATGAAACTAAGCCGTAAGAAATCCACCATGGTGCGTGCATAATTTACGAAGGTTTTCTTGATAAGTAGATTGATCTGGCCCCGGCTGAGGTGTTCATCAGAAAAAATATGTTGCAGATTCATCGCAATATGTCCACGCCTCTTTCCAGAAAGCGAACAGAAGACAAGGGATATTACCGTGGCAACTTTGTCGGCGAGTTTCAGGGGAATAATCCTGACAAGAGCGGTTGCGAATTTTTGTAACTGAACTGCTAGGTTCATGCCAGACTGGCAAATCAGCCTTTGTATTTCTTCAGTGCCGCATCAAGCACAGTCAAGGCATCACGCAAATCATCTTCTTTTAGCACATAGGCGATGCGCACTTCTTTATTACCTTTCTTGGGCGAAGAATAGAATCCATTCGCCGGTGCAAGCATCACAGTTTTCTTTTTGTACTCAAACTTGCCAAGCATCCACCGGCAGAACTTGTCGGCATCTTTGACCGGAAGCCTTAGTACAGTATAGAATGCACCCTCTGGTTTATGGCCATACACGCCGCGGATTTTCTGTAAACCATCAAACAAGAAATCCCGACGGTGCTCATATTCTACGATCACCGGCTTGATGTAGCGGTCAAAATTCTTGTATGCGCCGATGGCTCCAACCTGCGCTATAGTCGGGGGGCAGAGTCTCGCCTGGCTGAATTTAATTATTTCATCCATTATCTTCTTGTTTCGGTTTACGATACAACCAACCCGCGCCCCACACGCTGAGAACCGCTTGGATATGGAATCGAGTACGATTACCTGATCCTGTATTTCGGGTAGCGACAGGGCACTTATTTGGATACGCCCGTCATATACGAATTCACGGTAGACCTCGTCCGAAAGCAAAAAGAGTCCATGTTTCTTACAAAGCTTGTACAGAATGTACATCTCTGCTTCGCTGAGAACCGTACCGGTTGGGTTGTTCGGGGTATTTATCAGGATTGCCTTTGTTTTTCTATTGATTTTCGCCTCAATCTTCTTCTGTGGAGGAAAATGAAACCCGTTTTCCACCTTGGTCGTTACCGGGACGAGTTTGACCTGCGACATCACGGCAAGACCGTTATAATTCGTGTAGAACGGCTCAAAGACAATGATTTCATCTCCCGGGTCGCACACTCCCATCATAGCAAAGAGTATCGCTTCACTACCACCCGTCGTGATCCATACATTATCCAAGTCCACATCGATACCAACCCGCCGGTAGTAGTCAGCGACCGCTAACCGGAGGTCAAGCAAGCCACCCGACGGCCCGTAGCGCAAAACCTTTTCCCGAAATCTCGAAATCGCATCAAACATCTCTTTTGGTGTCTCGATATCGGGCTGCCCGATATTCAAATGGAATACGTGGATACCCCTTTTTCCAGCCTCCTCGGCAAGGGGTGACAATTTTCTAATCGGTGAAAACGGCATTGCAAACGCGCGTTTTGATAGTTTTGGTCCGCGCTTATGGGGTTTTTTTGACTTTTTTGCTGCTTTCATACTGAAATTATATATATATGCTTTTAAAAGTCAACACGATTGCCGTACATGACTATTCGACTCATGGATACACCTTGAACAACGCCCTGCAGCGTCAAACAACCGGTGGTTGACTTACCTGGCTATTACCATATACTAAATGCATGAAAATTAATGTGGTAATCCAATCTATAACCGATTTTTCAGGCGATGCCCTTATTGTGAACCTTTTTCAGGGTATCAAATCCCCAAGCGGTGCAACGGGTGCGGTTGACCGCGCACTCGGTGGCATGATTACAAGACTCATCGCCGACCGCGAGATAACAGGAAAAGCTGGCGAAGTCGTTGTCTTACATGACTGCAGGAAACTGAAGGCACAGAAGGTCATCATCGTTGGTTTAGGAAAGCAAAGCGCTCTCTGTCCAGACAACATCAGAAAGGCGGCTGGGGCCGCCGCGCAGAAAGCAAGAGACATAAAGGCAAAAAGAGTCGGCACGGTTGTGCACGGTGCCGGGATCGGTGGCGTGGATCCAGCGCGCGCCGCGCAATCACTTGTCGAAGGCACTTGCCTGGCATTATACAGCTTCACCGAATACAAGAAACCAGACAATACGCACGAAATCAAAACATTTTCTCTTGTTGAGAAAGACAAATCCAAAACCACACAATTCAATGAAGGTGCCATGCTAGGTAAAATCCTGGCTGATTCACAGAACATCGCACGCGATTTGATAAATGAACCCGCCAACAACCTTACTCCGGCACAGTTGCTCAAACGCGTGAAGAAAATAATAAAGGATTCGGGCGTGGAAAAAACCGTGAAGTGCCAGTGTCTGGACAAAAAAATGATACAGAACTTAGGTATGGGCGCCTTACTCGCGGTTGCCCAGGGAAGTATCCATGAACCGAAATTCATTGTCCTGCGCGTCAAAAGAGCACAAAAACCGCTTGTCTGTTTAATCGGCAAAACCGTGACTTTTGATTCGGGCGGCATTTCTATAAAACCATCAACTGGCATGGGTTCGATGAAGGGCGACATGGCGGGTGGTGCCGTAGCCATCGGCACAACTATAGCCTTAGCCAAATCGGGCAGCAAGGTGAATCTAATGACGCTGATCCCAGCGGTCGAGAACATGCCATCGGGTTCGGCTTACAGACCCGGAGATGTAGTGCGTGCGATGAATGGTAAGACAATCGAAATCGTGAGTACCGACGCTGAAGGAAGGTTGACCCTTGCCGACGCGATTGTCTACGCACAGAAGAATGGTGCACAGGTAGTCATCGACATAGCAACCCTAACCGGCGGCTGTGTTGTGGCACTTGGTACCTCCATTGCCGGGCTAATGGGCAATCAACAGCAAATGATAAACAAACTCATAGGAACTTCCAAGAAAACCGCGGAACAATTCTGGCAACTACCATTGTACGACGAGTATCAGAAGCTAATAGAGAGCGATGTCGCTGATTTGAAAAACTCAGGTGGAAGAGCCGCATCAACGATAACCGCGGGTTTGTTTCTGCAATCATTCGTAGACAAGGCGAAATGGCTACACATCGACGTCGCCGGTAAAGAACTCACCGATAAGAAAAGCTTTTACACGCCGACCGGGGGCACGGGTTTTGGAGTCCGTACCCTATACGAATTCCTGAGCGATTTATAGTGTCATAGCCCGAAACGCATCTAACCGCTGTCTTATCCTGCTGCGCACAAACGACTGACGTTTTTGTGGTAGGTTCTACAATTTCAAGAAGGGAAAAATCTTCTGATATAACTTATCGCCAATACCCTTTACTCGTTTCAGCTCTTCAAGCGATCTAAATCCTTCATTCTGCTCACGGTATTCAACAATCCGCTCTGCCAGTACCGGACCTACACCCGGCAAATCCTCCAGCTCAATAGCGCTGACCGAATTGAGCGAAAGCTGAATCCGACCCTCCTCGATGACCAAACTATAGCTCTTTTTCAATCGCTCTTTCCTGAGAAAATTGACCGTATTCACGGCAACCAACACACAAATAACGACCAACAGCACAATAAGCTCTTTTCGCTTCATGATATGTGGTTTAGTAGATCGGCCGCTGATACACAATACTTAAAACAAATCTGTATATAATATCCAAACTCTCCCTACTGCACTTGTCGACCGTGTCATCTGAAGTATCCCAATACGGATAGTCAAAATCGATTACATCGATCGACCTAATGCCGTATCTTATGAGTGATATATGGTCGTCAACAATGTAGTATTTCACAAACGGAATAAAAACATTCGGGGCAATCGCGCTGCCGATAGCCCATATTGAATCAACAAACTCCGGAAAAAATTTCGCTGAGTTTCCTTCCTGGAATATCTGCAAATCCTTGTCTCCAACCATGTCGAGCACGATAATAAACGCGTAATCATCCACGCAATTCGCCGCAAAATGCTTAGACCCCAACAACTCGGCCTTTTCTACGTCCTCACCATCGAAAAAGAGCAAGTCAACCGCTTGCTTCGGACGATTTTTCTCCAGCGTATCGGCGAGGCTCAAGAGTATGGCAACACCCGAACCGCCATCATTAGCACCTGGACAACCAACATCCGAATCCCAATGCGCTGCCAGGCCAATACGCTGCTCTCTGCCTGGGAACCGCTTGTAGATATTGTAGTAATCAGTGCCGAGAAATACGAACGTATCGATCTCGGCATTCTTTAGATTGTTAACGATAAAATCACGGGCCTGCTCATGGCCCGCCGTTCCTGGCACTCGCTCACCGATGCTACAGAAATCAATGAAGTA
>DAOVAN010000149.1 GCA_030671005.1 Caldifarciminota bacterium | reverse complement strand
TTCATTCCCAGGTCACTTGCAATAGTTCGGGCCATAAATGCAGGCAAATCATCTCCTGGGTTCAAGTAATATTTTAAGACCATATCAGGCTCATTCTGAGCAATCTCCTCAATATCAATACCGCCGTGCTGGCTGCCGATTATCAGAGGCCGATGCTCCAGGCGATCTATGGTTGCCGCAAGGTAGAGCTCTTTTTCGATCGAGATCATCTCCTCCACCAAAACCTTGGTAATTTCGTGACCACTGTGCTTTTTGCCTGAAATATCGGCTATTTTACCCTGGGCCTCGGTTTCTTCTGCGGCAAACTGCACTAAACCTGCCTTTCCACGACCGCCCACAAAGGCCTGAGCCTTCACAACCACGGGATAAGTGACCTTACCCAGTTCCTCCATATTGTCCTTGTCAATAACCACACCATTCAACACGGGCAGGTTATGCCGCTTAAACAGCCTCTTTGCTTCGTATTCGTATAGTCTCATGTCGGGCTAATTATAGTTAAGCAAATAGATAATGCAAGAGCAACAGTCTTAATCTGCTCTTGCTATGTCGAAATCAATGAAGTCACAATGATGGATGACAATAGCTTCCTTTGACCGTGCAACTTTTTCGCCCTCTGTCGAGTGCGCGGCAATTATGTGGGCGATTTCTAATGGCAAGCCCACCTCCAGGGCTAAACAGAAACCAGAAACAGGGTGGCGCACCAATCTGCCATAACTGCTCTTAACAATTTTGCGGCCCTTTCTACAGTACTCCAGTAATTTCCCAACGTCATGCACAAGCCCGGCCGCGATGACTGTATCAAGGTCTAAATCGCGTCGTGTCCGGGCCACGGCAATCACCATGTCAGTTACGGTTCGGGTGTGTTGTATCAGAGTCCTATTAGTCTCGATTAAAAGTGTAAACGGGATGTCCTCGATTTTCTTCCATTTACCGCGCTTAATGGCTAGAAGCCAGGCGTTTATGACACCGTCGCGTACCTTCTTGCTTCTTATTTTTTCCACTTGCGGGAAAATAGTTTCGATATATTTTCTATTCATCACAACCCTTCCTTTGTTGCTTTATTCTGATGCCTCAAGTAGGCAAGCAGACCACCAGCACGCATAATCTGGAACTCAAGCTGCGACAATGTGGTTGCCTTCAACACTTTGTTCTGTGTCTGATTCATGATCTTACCACTAGTGACATCGATCTCCAGGATATCACCATCATTCAGGTGTTGCGTTTCTTGCAAGATCAAAATAGGCAGACCCGTGTTCACGCAATTGCGATGAAAGATTCTGGCAAATGATTCGGCGATGACAACCGATATTCCAATGCCCCTGATCGCTACCGGCGCATGCTCACGCGATGAGCCACAACCAAAATTCTTACCGGCGACGATGATGTCACCATCCTTCACACCCTTGATGAATTCTTCTCCGCGGTCAGTACCTTCCATGGCATGACGGGCCATTTCCTTCTTATCGGTCAATGGTAGATATTTACCAGGGTAGATCTGGTCCGTATCGATGTCGTCCCCGAATTTCCAGACTCGACCCTTCATGTTCATACGCTCCTCGGGTCAGTGATTTCACCAGTCAGGGCAGTCGCGGCCGCGGTCGCTGGAGAAGCGAGATAAACTTTAGCTCCTTTACCCAGCTTACCGACAAAGTTACGGTTGGAAGTCGAAACCATCACTTCATCCGGAGCAAGTATCCCAGGATGGCCAGTGGTACACAGTGCACAACCGGGATTGGTCACTACGGCGCCCGAGGCGAGGAATATCTCATGTAACCCGGACCGAAGCGTCGCCTTTGCTACTTCCATAGTCGCTGGCACCACGATCAACCTGAGCCCATTCTTTATCTTCCGGTTCTTCAAAAAATGTGCTGCAATCTCCAGGTCCTCGTACCGGCCATTAGTACACGAGCCAATGAAGACTTGATCGACTCTTGTCCCCGCGACATCGCGCACATCCTTCACATTATCTGGAGAATGGGGGCACGCTATCTGCGGGTCTAGATCATCGACCGCATACTCGTATACCTTATCATATGCAGAATCAGCATCTGGGTACACCGGTTCTATTTTTTCTCCTGAGCGTGATCTTATGAAATCGACGACGCGTTCGTCGGGTAGGATGAAACCAACATCGCCAGACATCTCGGTAACCATGGACGCCATTGTGATACGCTCTGCCATATTCATCGCACTTATCGTCTCTCCGGAAAACTCGATGGCCTTATTGAGAGCGCCGCTGGTCGTGAGCTGCTTGACAATGTAGAGAATCAGATCTTTGGCTCCGACATATTCTTTTAGTCTACCACTGATCTCTATCTTAATCGTCTCGGGTACGCGAAACCAGAGTTTACCCTTGTACATCGCGCCCGCGATATCCGTAGTACCCATGCCAAATCCGGCTGCGCCCATTGCTCCCAAAAGATTCATGTGGCTATCAGTGCCGACGATTATCTCACCCGGTTTCACCAAACCGTTCTCTATCAAGATATGTTGTCCAACGCCGGTATCGATATCAAAGAGTCTCACTCCCTGGCGTTTCGCAAAATCCCGAAGCGTCTTTTGATTGACCGCGACCTTCTCGTTACGCGCCGGTATATGTAGATCAAACGTTATTGCAACTCTGGTCGGGTCAAATACCGGCTGCGTACCGTAGCTGTTCTCATATTCCTGTATCACATTTGGCCCACCGAAATCGCGCATTGCGACCAGGTTTAGATCCGCCCAGATATAGTCGCCAGGATTGACCTCATTACCCGAGGCGGTGGAGAATATCTTTTCGATAATTGTCATCTTCTATAGTTTTGCAGCAATTGCTTCAGCCATCTGGAGACTGGAGGCATCACCACCCATATCATAGGTCTTAGTCATGCCTTCCTTAATGATCGTCGCGATAGCATGTTCGAGCCTGACCGCGGCCTGTGTTTCACCCAACCACTCAAGCATCATTTTTGCAGCGAGGATTGTCGCAATTGGATTGACCTTGTACATTCCTGCGTACTTGGGGGCTGATCCATGAGTTGGCTCAAAGACCGCATAATCGTCGCCAATGTTACCGCTCGAACTAAAACCAAGACCACCAGTCATTTGTGCGCACAGATCCGATATGATATCGCCGTACAGATTCGGCGCAACCAAAACGTCATAATCTAGTGGTCGCTTGAGCAACCACTGGCATAGCGAATCAACATTAGCATCACCGGCCTCGACATCAGAATAGGATTTCGCCAAGTCGTAGAAAATTTCTAGAAAGAGACCGTCGGTCGCGCGTACAACATTTGCCTTATGGACACACGTCACTCGCTTACGCTTGTGCTGTTTAGCAAACTCGAAGGCGGATTTTATAATCCTCTGACACCCTCGGGGCGTGTTGATCTTCATGGAAATCGCCGCATCGCGCGCCACCTTTTCCATACCCTTGATCTTAAACATTTCTTCAGGAACCGGAAAGAACTCTACACCTGAGTAGAGATCCTCGGTGTTCTCTCTAAATATGACGAAATCGATATTCTCTTTGTAGTTCAATGAATTCCCGGGATATGCACGGCATGGTCTCTTACAGCAGTAGAGCTGAAACATCTGACGCATACGCACGATCGGACTCCGGTACACATAACCCTTATTCTGCAACTCGGGAATAAGTTCATGGTCGGCAACCGTTTTCGGTTTTGAGGTAATGGCACCGAACATTGCGCAGTTCGTTGTTTTCATCATATCGATTGTGCGTTGTGGTAACGGGTCGCCTTCCTTGCACCAGCATTCCCAACCAAAATCGCCATGAACATAACATGCATCGTATCCTTTTTTCTCGAGCACAATTTTCGTGGCATCGAGTACATCTTTTCCTATGCCATCACCTGGCAGCCAGGCGATCCGGTATTTT
>DAOVAN010000139.1 GCA_030671005.1 Caldifarciminota bacterium | reverse complement strand
ATTTCCTCGCCCCGCACCGCCACGACCTGATAGCGGTACACAGTGCCGTCTTTGGTTTCGGAATCAGTATATTGCTGTTCGAATTTCCTCATGCGTGCGATGCTCTCGAATTCCGCACCTTCTTCAGCACGCAGTATCTCGTAACCATCGATTGCGATTTCTTCGGATACGGCTTGCCAGGTAATGACGATTTTGCTTCCATCATCATTGGGGTTATCCCTGACCTGTGGTATGCCCATCGTCTCCATTAATGCTACAACGAGAATAACCAATGTTTGCATTAAGGCCTCCTTACATAACGGTAATTCCAGGTTTTACTCGAGAATGGTGGAGTGACTTTTATTATAGAGTGAATCACGTATTGGTTATTCGTGAATCGTATTCGTACAGAGAATCCGAATGTCGTTGTCATCCCACGAATACGAAACACGAATACGAATTACGCTTACGTTGTATCGTTGAGTATCTTGTTTGTTGAATCTTCCAGTTGGCTTATTCTTTTTGTGGCGCAATCTATTTCGTTATCGATAGATATGCTATTACTAGTGATGCGATTACAGCGGTAATTTCTAAGTAATCCTGCCACCACTTGAGTGTCTGACGAGGGACAAAGACGATGTCTCCCTCTTCAACGAATGGATCATCCTTTATCGGTATTTTGCTTTGTGCCCGTCGTACATGAGCTCCCGACATGTTGGCATCACCCAAAGGGCCACCAGCCAAGCCGATGTAATCGCTCACCCTCAAATAGGGCTGAAATTGAAGAGCACCAGGTGTCACAACTTGCCCTTGTACATAAACGACTGAATTGACTGAAGGAACCACCAGAACGTCTCCATCGAGCATCATGATGTTCTCTGATGTATCCGGGTTCACAATGGCCGCATGAAGGTTTATGTATAGCTTATGTTTGTCTCTATCGATGTATGCGTGGAGTGCGTCAGCCCATGGCGTGATGCCGCCGGCTTTCGATAGCATATCGGAAATACGCTCGCCCTCAATGAGTTCATACAATCCCTCGCTGGTTCTTTCACGCGATGCGGTCAATTCTGCGACTCTGAGCTCATACGCCCGTTTCCCGAATACCGCTCCCTTGACGACTACGGACATGGCCATTTTGGGTATGACGATGACATCACCATCTTGAACATACGGGTTGGCGTGAATATTTCCGGTTCGTTCGAATTCATCGAGATTGACCACCGAAGTCTGTGTTCCCCTTTTTAGTTCTATGTATGCATGCGAGCCTATTGACGAAATCCCTCCGGACTGGTCGATGACCGTGGAAACGCGATGAATGGGAGTGGCTTTAACCATACCGGGTCGGGTGATTTCACCCACAACCAGTACGATGAATGTGCGCATGCCAACGAGTGTCATATCAATATCTATATTTCGCAGGTATTTGGCGAATGCTATGGCCATAGAGTCTTTTGCAGTACGCAGACTCAGTCCATATATAGGAATCGCGGCAACGACGTCGTATTGCGGTAGATAGACACCCTGCATTGTTGGTGCAGACGCTACCGGCATATTGAGCGTGACCTTGCCCTCGTATGTAATACCCGTGATGTATGAATAGTTTGTTGCACCGGTGATGGTGATCAACACTGAATCACCGGGCATGAGGATGTAGTCCTCGGTTACTACAGGGTTGGGAAGCGCGCTTGCTGAAGTTTCTGCGGCGTTAATTAGAGATATCATGATGATCATGAATAGAACAGTGTATTTCATAGTTGAAGTATACTGAAAATCGTTAGATATGTCAACATGGGAGAGAATGTCTAAATATCTTGACGTCCTCCTCTGGGAATATATAATAATGTGACGCAAGGAAAGGAGGAGCATGAAAAAATTAGCGGTGATTCTATTTCCTCTTCTTCTCTCGGCGGGTACCGTCGGCAAGATAGCCGGGCGCGTTATTGACGTCGAGAATAGCGAACCACTCATCGCGGTTGATGTTTTCATTACCGCTTTAAGAGCAGGTGGTGCGACTGATGCAGATGGTCATTACTTCATTCTCAATATTCCACCGGGAGACTACGATGTTGAGGCTTCGATGATCGGCTACCGTGCTGAGATCCAGAAGTCCGTACAGGTATTTGCTGACCGTACGACATATATTAATTTCAGGTTGAATCCAACGATTATTGAAATTGATGCTCCAGTCGTAGTAATCGCCAAGAGACCAGTGATCGAGATCGACATGACTTCAAAAGAAGCGCGTATCACGCGTGAGCAGTTCGACATTACGCCAATTGAAACGCCCATCGAGGCCATCGCATTTCAGGGTGGTGTGACGACCGATGCCGCGGGCGATATCCATGTCCGGGGCGGTCGTAGTGGTGAGTTGGCATACTATGTTGAAGGAATCGAAGTATCAAATGCGTTGCTGGGAACTGAACCAGTGCTCAACAAGAATTTCGTGTCCGAAATGTCTCTGTTATCGGGAACGTTCAATGCCGAGTATGGTAATGTCATGAGCGGCGTGGTGAACATAATAACCCCGGAGGGTGGGAGTAGCATATCGACCCACCTTGAGTACACATCGTTCACGGTTAACTCATCGCCTTACCGCAACAAGGATTGGATAAATGACCTGGACCCCACGTATTATGATGCTCACCGTACTCTTGTTGACACATTGGATACCGTGACTGTATCTCAATATGAAGTACCGTATCTTACAGATATCAGAGACTTGTCTTTCCTGGGCCAGATCAATGCGAGCATAGAAGGTCCGATCCCGGGTGACAAGGCAACGCGTTTCTTCATAGCGGGTAATTACCTCAATGAAGAGTCGCACCTGCCTTTTGGTTATGGTTTATCACGGTCGGCCATTGGAAAACTGACACGTAGATTTGGCCCAAATTTCAAATTGCTGCTTGATCTTCAGTATGTCGATGATGAAAGGCAGAATCATTATCACTTGTACAAATACCTGTATGAAAACTATCTCGTGAATCGCGATAAGAGTCTTCGAGTAATTGTAGGCCTGAATCATGCACCAGCCAGTCCGTTTTTCTACAATGTGCGCGTCGGTTATATTGAGGACAAACTCGAAACAAAGGTCCCCTCAGATACTGCAGATTTGTTTTCTAGTTCTCTTGCTGAACCAATTCGTGATAACTACGCGGAATTTTATATATCTGGTTATCCCCAATTCCGGCAGGAAGTGGAAACCAGACAGTATGTTGTCAAAGCCGATTTCAACTGGCAAGTAGGAAAGATACACAATCTCAAATTCGGCGGTGAACACAATTTCTATCGATTCGAAGCCGCCAGCCGACAGGAACTGTTCCCGCGCACGCCGATTGTATACCAGCAGTACGAAAAGCAACCTCGTGATGGAGCGCTATTCTTGCAGGACAAGATTGAACATAAGTATTTGGTTGTGAACGCAGGGGTGCGTTTTGATTATAGTTATGCCAATACGGTGATGTGGGAAGATATTGAAGACCCGACCTCAGAAGTAACCGACGTTGAATCTCAATATCAAATATCGCCGCGTCTCGGGATATCTCATCCCATTACTGACAACGCCATGCTCCATTTTGCCTACGGCCAGTTCTTTCAGACGCCACCCTATGAGATCATGTATTTCAACAGCAACTACGTTGAACATCCAGAGAGTATCCCGCGTTACGGTCTCGTCGGGAATCCTCGTGTCTTGCCTCAACGCACGACTGCTTACGAAGTAGGCGTGAAGTATGCACTTCAAGAAATATACGGCATCGACGTTACGCTTTTTGTGAAAGATATCAAGAATCTTCTGGCAACGACACAGGTGCGGACTTATCCATACGAATACATAGTCTATTCGAATGACGATTTTGGCAGTGTCCAGGGAATTGATATCACGCTGAATCGACAATTGGTGTCGAATTTCGGCTTCAGCATCAACTATACTTATCAGGTTGCCCGGGGCACCGGGTCATTTGCCATGCAAGGTTTCTATGATGTGTATACAGGACAGCCAGAAAGAAAGCAAGAATACTACCTCAATTTCGACCGCAGGCATACTCTGTCTAGCATGTGGCAATTCCTCTTCAATAAATTGGGCGGGGTTGGCATCAACTTCAGAATGGCGAGCGGGCTGGCGTATACGCCATATCTTGGCGAAGGCGTTGTGGTGGAAGCGAATTCAGCACGCATGGGTTGGAGTTTGTCCCTCGACGCGCTACTTCATCAAGGCGTCAGAGTTGGGAATACAGTACTCGATCTATTCATCAACGGTATTAAT
>DAOVAN010000101.1 GCA_030671005.1 Caldifarciminota bacterium | reverse complement strand
TATTCACCGCTCTACTCTCTGTAATAGCCATTGACAAAACGTCAATTCGCACTATACTTGCGTGCTGGCGGCGTAGCTCAGTTGGAAGAGCAGGAGAATCATAATCTCTGTGTCGGGGGTTCGAGTCCCTTCGCCGCTATTTCGTTATGAGTAATGTGGATATAAAAATTGGGGTATGCATGAGGAACACTGTATTTCCATTAGGCCCAGTGACAAACAGGCATTTCACTCCTGCAATGCCTGTTCACGGGTCAGCACCGCTATTCAAACCCTCAAGACCACTGACTTGCTCTTGCTTCCTTCTAACAAAAACACCGAGCATACCAACACAAGTTTTGTGAAAACACGTTAAGCCATGGCACAAAGAGAAGATGTTGACCTCTTAAAAGAACTAGAGAAGAAGCTTGCCAAACTGGAGGAAGTAGATAAAGCATTACAGGAGAAAGAACGTACGCTGAAACAGGCCGAAAAAAGAATAGCCGAGCTCAATGCTTCACAGACAAAAATGACGGGTGAAACCGAAACTACAAAAAGCAAACTCAAGGATTTAAAAAACGAAACCGCGAAATTGACAACTGCCCAAAGAGAGGTATCCAAGCTTGATGCAACACGTGATAAGATTCAGAAAAACGAACAACAGCTCAGAAGCAGCATAGAGCAACTAACTGCTAACAAAAACACGATTCAAGAAGAAGTCTATGAACTAGAGGACAAAAAGACTGGCTTACTGAATCTTCTCTCCGGATTGAAAAGGGATAGCACGAAGCAACAGGATAAATATGACGAATCCGAAGACAAGTATTATAATCTTAAGAAAAAAACAGACAAATTGGCTAAAGAACACCAGTCACTCACTCAAAAAATGCACGACACGCTCGCCGAACTGAGAACAACCGAGAAGGACCTAAAAACGATCCAAAGTGAGAAGAGTTCTACGGAAACAAAATTAGGGACATTAACAAAGGAATATGAAGAACTTCTCCAGCAATTTGAAAAAATAAAGAAGGAAGAGGCAACTTTTGCTTCAAACATATCATCCGGACAGTTAGAGTACGAAACTCTTAGTGTCTCACTAAGAGATACACAGAAGGCAAACAAAGATGCACGTACCGAGGAAGAATCACTCAGGAAAGAAATCTCCAAGAAGAACCAAGACCTACAACAGACAATCAAGAAATTAGAGAAAGTGCGATCAGAATATTCAAACCTGGAAGCCAAGATTTCCGGATATAAGGAAAAAGATAAAGAATTGAAGAGCGTCGAACCAGAATACCGGAGAATAAAGGACGACTTTGAGAAGTCGAAACGAGAAGGCAGTGAACTAGCGAAGTCGATCGGACAGGCGCGGAAAACCCTGGACGAGCTGAAGTCCAAAACCAAGACGTACGAAAAGATCGAAAAGGAGTGCAAAGATAAAAAAGAAAAATTGACAAAGGCCGAAGAGGAACTGAAGACCTACGAATTCAAACTGAAAGAAGTGAGCCTCGAACACAAAAATCTGGCGAAGGAACTGCCCCAAATGAGGCACGAACAAGAAGCACTGCGGAAAGCAATCAAAGAAGACAAACATACCAAGGAATTGCTGGAGACGCGCAAAAAGGAACTCGCCGTGCTCGAGGAACGAATTATTCAACGCGAAGCAAAGATGTCTGAGATCAAAAACACGCTCAATCTATTGGAGCACAAGGATGAAAAGGCGATTGCTGACTTGAGTAAGGAAGCACAAGAACTGGCTAAATCGCGCGAGCGACTACAGAATGAAATAGGTGGTTTGAAAGAGGAAAAGAAGAAGCTTCAAGAAACGCAATCCGAGCTCAAAGTCCAGATATCAGAATGCACGAGCAAGATCGAAAAAGGGGAATTGCTCGAGAAGAACATGATGTCTAAGATTGAGAAAAGACGTGACGAGCTGGTGGAGTTGGACAAAGAACGGGATGATAAGAGGAGAAAACTGAGAAAAGGCGAGGAAGAAGAAGCTCTCAGGATCGCGCACCTGAAAAGAGAATTGAAAGAGCTGGAAGAAAAGAAGAGAGAATCACTCGGCACAATTGCCAAAACCGACGAGATGCAAACGTTACTCAATAAGCTCAAAGTAGAAAGGGAAAAACTCGACAAGGAGATCGCTGCTAAGAGTAAAGAGCTGGACAAGATCAAGATATTCATCGCCCGGCTGAAAGAAAAACAGCCGGTTCCACCCGACGATGAACGAAAGGATCAGATATCGTTCTGAGATCCAAACCATGTTCGGTAATAGACGCACACGATCTTTCCAGGTAATAAGATGAAGATGATTCTTATCATAATCGGCGGCATCATTTTCGCTCTGGGTTATGCTGTTTTTCTCATACCGCACAGGATAGTACCGGGCGGCATCAGCGGTATTGCGATGATATTACGATTCCTTTACAACACGCCAGTCGGGATCGTGGCCATAATCCTCAACATTCCTTTGTTCATAATTGCCCTTCGTGTCCTGGGTATATCTTTTGGGATCAAATCGCTGGGGGCAATCATCTACACGAACCTATTGATAGATTTCTTCGTCTATTCAGTACAAATCAAAACGCCAACGGAAAATGATGTCCTTGCCGCACTATACGGTGGATTATTGCTTGGTCTTGGCCTGGGTCTAATTTTCCGTGGAGATGCCAGCACCGGAGGCACGGATATTCTCGGTCAAATACTGAACCGTCATACAAATATGTCCGTGGGCATGTGGATCATGATTGTCGATTTTGCCGTCATCACCACCGCGGGTATAACGACCCACTCGGTCGAACTGGCCCTGCTGGGTTATCTCGCCTTATTCCTGTCTTCCAAGGTAATCGATTTAGTCCTCGAGGGTATTAATTACGCGCGTGCTGCCTTTGTCGTCAGCACGAAATCGGAAAAGATAACCGATGAAATCTACGAAAAGATGCAACGCGGTGTGACCATCCTTTCGGGCCACTCGGCGTACACCAAGGAAGAGAGACCCGTCATCCTGTGTGTCATCACAAAAAAAGAAACACCCTTCTTTAAATCACTGATCAGAAAAGTAGACGAGGACGCATTCGTGATTCTGACCGATGTCTTTGAAGTATTAGGAAGAGGTTTTAGGTCACGGGTCTAACGAAAAAACCTCTGATCAAACAGAGGCTCCCGTTTCGAAGCACGTTATTTTTTCGTTAAGTGACTCACCACCCAGGTAGCAATCAAAGAGAACAAGAAACCAGGTATGAGTTCATATATAAAGCTCTTGAGAACCGGAACATTATACCAAATGACAATCGTGGCTGCACCGACCACCATACCGGCAAAGACGCCGTATTTGGTAGTCCCTTTCCATTTGAGGGAAAGGATCAAGGGTGGGCCAAAAGAAGCCGCCAAACCTCCCCACGCATAAAGCACGAGCCAGTAGACAAGACGCTCGGCTCTCAACCCGAGTATGAATGCAATGATGGCAACTACCACCGTGAAAATCCTTGCCAACCTGACCAGATATTTTTGTGTAGCCTTGGGGTTGATGAGTCTGCGGTAGATATCTTCAGTGATTGCTGAGGTCGTCACCAGCAGTTGCGAGTCAACCGTAGACATCATTGCTGCTGTTGCTGCAGCCAGCACTAATCCAACCAACCACCCGGGAAGGATCTTTGCCGCAAATGCCATTGTAACAAATTCGGGATCCGCAATTTCGCCACGTAAATAGGGAATGGCGAGCCACCCCAGCAAGATTGCGCCCGTCACCGCAAGTGTCGTCCAGGTCATGGCAATGATCGCCGCTTTTTTCACTTCCCTCTCACTGCGTAGCGCCATGTAGCGCATGAGAATGTGCGGCTGCCCGGCATAACCAAGCCCAATTGCCAGACCACCCAGAATCAAACCCAGATACAGCGCCATGCCACTCTCGCCCGCCGAAATCATAGCTGCATTGGGATCGACTGCGCTTATGCGTGAAATAACATTCCCTAGTCCGCCAAACGAGACAATGCCGATGATACACATCACGGTAAGCGCGGTGACCATTATCAATCCTTGAAAGAAATCGGTCCATGACTCGGCAATGAAACCCCCCATCATCGTGTAAAACAGGATGATGCTCAAACCGATGGCCATTCCGACGATCTGATTAATATTGAATGTAGCCGCCAAAATCTTGCCCGCGCCAACGACCTGTGCCGAAACATAAAGCGTGAAAAAGAACACAATCAAAATCGACGCAGTGATCCTTAATAGGTGAGAACTATCTTCAAATCGTGATTCGAAATAATCAGGTATTGTCAGAGCATTGTATTTGCCGGTGAGTTTACGCAGCGGCGTGGCAATGACCAACCAATTGAACAAACTACCCACCCAGACCCCAATACCTGCCCAGATCGCGCCCAAACCCATTTTGAAAGCCTGACCCGGTAAACCAATCAACAGCCAAGCAGACATGTCCGTACCTTTTTCGGATAGCGCAATCACCGCCGTAGGCATCTTTTTACCACCAAGAATGAAATCGTCCAACGATTTTGAAGCCAGACGGGCGGTCACAAAGCCGGCGATCACCATGCCAATGAGATAAAGAAGAAAAATAATTAACACCATACTCATCATACCTCCATTTCTATATTGTACGCAGATGATGAGGTGCAGTCAACATTCTATTACTACAATCACTATTCCACTACCAATATTTAGTGACCGCTCATTGGTTTTGGTGCAAGCCTAATCATTGCTAGTCAAAAGATACCACGATTCAACCCGTAACCCCACTGAATATATTGGAGTTGCGCCATTTATGCCCGTCCCGAAATTTTGTAGTTGTTTGATTTATCAAACAGAGCCCAATGAACCTGTCCTGCCTGTCCCGAGTATATCGAGGGGAGCTTGTCGAAGGATCAGGCAACTACAGAGGTGGGTTGGCCCGATGAATTTGATCTGCCACAAAACCTCCTTCAGCCGAGTATATCCCCACCATAATCATCAGTCCAGTTTTATGTTTTGCCTAACACATAGACTCTACACCTTGACTTTTGTCTTTGAAGCAATATAATTAAGGTCGTAGCTGTATCCCAGGTTTTTTCAGAATCAGCTAGACACAGAATATTTCAGCAATTTTCAATATTAGTGATTACAGGAGGTAATCGTGAGTAACGTCACCCCAAAAAAGGCTAGTGTCTATGAAAATGTGGTCAAACAGTTCAATAAGGCAGCCGACCTTATGAAGTTCGATCCAGAGATACGTAAGATACTAGCAAAAACAACTAACGAGATAATTGTCAATTTCCCGGTCAAGATGGATGGCGGCCATATCGAGATATTCAGGGGTTATCGTGTGCAACACAATAGTGTCTTAGGTCCATACAAGGGCGGATTACGATACCATCCAGCAGTCGATATTGACGAAGTCAGAGCACTCGCGACCTGGATGACCTGGAAATCGGCAATTGTGAACATCCCATTTGGTGGAGCAAAAGGCGGTATCCAGTTCGATCCATCGAAGTACTCAATAGATGAAATACAGCGTATAACACGACGTTTTACGTTTGCCTTGGGTTCCAGCATTGGTCCTGAATACGACATCCCGGCACCCGATGTCAATACAAACCCTCAGATCATGGCCTGGATACTCGATACTTATCTCTCGACTCAACCACCCCACACGCGCCAGGCAAATGTTCACATCGTAACTGGTAAGCCCGTCGAATCGGGCGGTAGTCTGGGACGCGACAAGGCAACTGGTCAAGGCGTCGTCTTCACCATCGAAGAGTGGGCCAAGGATCGAAATTTCAACCTCAAGGGAGCTACGTATTTTGTCCAGGGCTTCGGTAACGTGGGATCTTGGGCCGCTGTCCTGCTTAAACCACACGGCGCGAAGCTAATTGCGGTCGAAGACATATGTGGTTCTTATTATGATCCAGATGGCATGGATCCGGAAGAACTGAATGATTACTTCAAGCAGAATCGCACGTTAGATGGCTTTCCAGGCCTGAAAAAAATCGATCACAAACAGTT
>DAOVAN010000188.1 GCA_030671005.1 Caldifarciminota bacterium | reverse complement strand
GGGCGGGAAATGCATGCCAATGTCTCCCAGGTTAGCTGCTCCGAGTAGGGCGTCGCAGATTGCGTGGATCAATACGTCACCGTCTGAATGGCCGGCAAGCCCTTTCGGAAATTCGATCTGAACACCGCCCAGATAGAGTTTGCGATTCGGTACTAACCGGTGAATGTCATAGCCAATGCCAACCATCTGCTATTTTATACGGGAGTTATTCAAAGTCAAGTATCAGTGCCGTGAACCAACGACGCTTTACGCCAGACGCAGTACGCTTTATTTTATCGCTGTAATCTTTTGCTATCACTGTCTTCACGGGAAGCTTATCAGATGATCAGCGTAACAGCAAGCATGATATCAGCAGACCAGCATATCAGATTACAAAACAACGGTTCGTCACCTGATATTCTTATACTCTGATAGTCTGCTCACTGATCCTCTGGTGTCCTGATAAGCTAAATGGGTTTCCGCAATTCGAATTTCGCATTTCGAAATTTCCCCTGTGTATCCTGTATCCTGTATCGTGTATCAAGATTGTAGTTCCCCGATTCATCGGGCCAAAAAAATGCCTCCCTAAGAATCTATGCATGGTTAATAAACCAATTACGAGAAGAGCAAGGAAAGCACACAAACTAAACTAATTTCATGCCTTTTTGTCTAAATAATGATATGAGATTCGAGAAATTCACGCAGAAAGCTCAGGAAGCACTTGCGGGCGCCCAGGAGATCCTGGATGAATACAATCACCAGGAACTGGACGTCGAGCACATCTTTCTTGCCTTATTGAGGCAAGAAGACGGGCTTGTGCCCCAGATGCTCAAACGCCTAGACATTATGCCAGAGGTCATTCAGCGCAGGCTTGAGGGCACACTGGACGTGCGGCCTAAGGTTTATGGCGGTGCTACTGCACAAATGTATGTTACTCCAAGAACCAAGAAACTACTTGCATTAGCGCGGGCTGAGGCTCAGCGAATGAAGGATGAGTACGTCGGTTCAGAACATCTGTTTCTTGCAATAACTGAAGAGCGTGAAGGTGAGACCGCAAAGATCTTGCGTGAATTCGGGATCACAAAAGAGAAAACCTATGGAGCGCTGCAGACCATGCGCGGTTCGCAGAGAGTGACTGATCAGGAAGCAGAGAATAAGTATATGTCATTGGAAAGATTTGCACGTGACATCACTGCCCTGGCAAAACAGGGTAAGCTTGATCCGGTGATCGGGCGGGATGAAGAAATCAAGCGTATTATACAGGTTCTTTCCAGACGGACCAAAAACAATCCGGTGTTGATCGGTGAAGCAGGTGTAGGTAAAACAGCGGTCATTGAAGGATTGGCTCAGAAGATCATGGATAAGAACGTGCCTGAGATACTAAAAGATAAAAGAATACTCGCACTCGACATGGGTGCGCTAGTTGCCGGTTCCAAGTACCGGGGTGAGTTCGAAGAACGCTTGAAAGCGGTCATGGATGAGATCAAGAAGGGGAAGGGTGAGATAATTCTCTTTATTGATGAGTTGCACACGATTGTTGGTGCAGGTGCGGCAGAAGGCGCGATCGATGCCTCTAATATGTTGAAACCGGCTTTGGCACGCGGTGAGTTACAGTGTATCGGTGCGACAACCCTTAACGAGTACCGCAAGAATGTTGAAAAAGACGCTGCCCTGGAAAGGAGATTTGCCCCAGTATACGTTGGCGAGCCCTCAGTGGACGATACAATAAAGATTCTTCACGGATTGAAGAGCCGATACGAATCGCATCATGGTGTAGTAATAGATGAGAGTGCCATTGAGGCGGCGGCCAAGCTCTCCGACCGGTATATAACTGGACGATATTTGCCAGACAAGGCAATCGACCTGGTCGATGAAGCATGTGCGCGTGCTCGCATTGAGGTCTACTCGATGCCGGATGATTTGAAGGAGATGGAGAAGAAACTGGAACAGCTGAATGCTGAAGGCAAGGAAGCGGTCGACATGCGGAATTACGAAAAAGCTGCCGAATTACGCGATGAGTCTGCAAAAATGCAAAAGGAATACAAAGAAAAGAGAACCATCTGGATGAAGCAGCGCGGCATAGATGACAAAGTCACGGCCGATGATATCGCACATATCGTATCAACCTGGACCGGCATACCAGTGACGCGCATGATGGAATCGGAGATGGATAAGCTTTTGAAGATGGAAGAGCGTATTCATATGCGCCTGGTTGACCAGGAGGATGCGGTAGTTGCGGTCAGTGATGCTGTCCGGCGTTCACGTGCTGGCTTGAAAGATCCGAATAGACCGATTGGTTCATTCATATTCCTCGGTCCCACGGGCGTTGGTAAGACCGAATTGAGTAAATCCCTGGCTGAATTCCTGTTTGATACTGAAGAAGCCATGGTGCGTATTGATATGACCGAGTATCAGGAAAAGCATACGGTATCTAGGTTGATAGGTGCTCCGCCTGGCTATGTTGGTTATGAGGAAGGTGGCCAGCTCACCGAGGCAGTGCGTCGTCGACCCTACCGTGTGATATTATTTGATGAGTTTGAAAAAGCCCATCCAGACGTGT
>DAOVAN010000065.1 GCA_030671005.1 Caldifarciminota bacterium | reverse complement strand
GCCAATACGCTGCTCTCCGCCTGGAAACCGCTTGTAGATATTGTAGTAATCTGTTCCGAGACATACGAACGTATCGATCTCGGCATTCTTTAGATTGTTGACGATAAAATCACGGGCCTGCTCATGGCCCGCAGTTCCTGGCACTCGCTCACCGATGCTGCAGAAATCAGTGAAGTATTCGTAGGGATGCCCGGCCGAAACCATCCGCACATTTGCAATAACGACAATGGCGAAAAACATCAGGTATCCGCGCATGTGGTCCTTTAGAAATTTATGTTCGTCCAAATGTTGAGGCCTACCCTCTTTGTATCCTGGTTGCGAACCCGTTCATTGTTTTGGGAATACGAGAAATTCGCTCCGCCGGTTATGCTCGCCGAGAAATTGTACGACATACCAAGGTCCCCCGACAAAACACTCGAGTCATAGATAGGCGTATTCAGGTCGCCCGCATAGCCTGAGTAATTCGTGCTGCGATTGTAGCTGACACCTAGATTCATAGCCAGACTAGAGGCAAATCTCACCCCTTTAAGCAAGGGCAAACTTATACCCCTCGGTGCACTGAAAGTATAAGCCAGGTTGATGGAGCCACCACGTGTCAGAGATTTACTGGTCAAGGCAATGAGCCCCTGGAAATCATTTGTCACCGTCTCTGAATATGTGACGTCCACGGTAGACGAGATACCCCTGACCCAATTCGTCTGCCAGCTCACCAGCGGAGAGAAACTGATGTTCTTGGTATCCGACTGCAGGACGAGGCTGTCGCCGACCTGATACCGGCGCTCTACCGATTGGTTGAACGCCGAGGTAATCGACGATGAATGCGCAAGGCCTTTCAAGAGGGGCAAGGCCTCTAGCCTCAGCAATCTTATGTTAGCATTCGGGTATGAAATACCCTGAACACGGGTCTCGATGTTACCGAAGACAAAAGTCCTATTTGTAGTCGCATTGTATGCACCCTGCAGGCTAAGGAATCTGAGGTCGAGACCAGATGTGATGCCATAAGAATCAGCTGACCCACGACCCGGGAAGCTGCCAGGCGTCACCAGGTCGCTCGATATCGAATCGTCGAGACCAAATTGATACCGCAGTTCGGGTCTTTCTGTAACATTCAGGTAGTTCGAATTGCGCAGGCGTGAAAAAGCGAATGAAGGATTTTGGAGTTTCAAAACGAACTCTTCGATCTGCCTCGCAAGCCAAGCAGGAGACCCCACGCTTGCCAGAGAATCTTTCTTCTCATCCCTGAGTTGAGTAAAGAAACGCACTATACCCTGAATATTCAGCGTCGCATCGATACCGTATCTTGCATTGTTTGATACGTTCCGCACGTTTTCCTCACGGCGAATTTCGAAACGATAGTCCTCGGTGTACGACGAATTGAAACTGAACCGGGGTTGCACGATCTTCAAATCTTCGGAAAGCGTAGCATTAAATGATTGGTTTCTCCCTACCTCTTCCCCAAATCTCCCCCTCGTCCTGACGGAATCGCGCGACTGCGAGAATTCATAGTTGGTGCTAACCGTTCTATGCGGTGCATACTGAATGGAAAATCCTGGATTCAGGGTCTGCCGGTTCTGCGATCCTGAAACCGAATACCGATAGACTGAATCTGCATTTATTCGGTAGTAGGAACGTACCAGGTTATCGGCATACAGCACATTGCATGAAATATTCTGTGGCAATACCGAGAAAGTCTGCCCGAGAATCTTAAATGCCACCTTTGGATCCAATCCATATGCAACACGATAGGTGGCTTGACGCGTGGTATTGGAATCGAGCACGGCACGAGCAGCAGATGTCGAACGCGTATGATCAAACGTTAGCCTGTCCAAGGTATGTTTCAGAATCCAAAGACGGGAGCCCGCTTTTGAAATGCTGATCGCATAAGAATTCATGACATTCGTCGATTTCTGCCTTTCCAACTCAGCACCGGTCAGCTCTAAATCATTTGCGAAATATGCAAACCGAGGCCTTTGCTCGCTATTTCGATAACTTATTCCCAGTGGTATGTTAAAACCCCATCTGTTGAAGAATAATTTGTGCAAGGCGATGTTCGTATTGACCACGTAATTACGTCCCGCACTGCTGATCGAAATTTCCTTTGATTCAGAAAGTCTCTTAAACCGCCCATTCGACTCGTCGAAAGAGAAGTTGACAGTGGCAAGATCAGCAAAGTTCAAGGAACTATTAGCCCGGATGATGCGCCCGATCTCTGTCTGTGGTGCGATCAATTTGATATCATTAAACCAGATCGTATCACTCAATGCTGTGGGGTTCTGGTTAGTGATAGTCAGTTCAAAAAATTGATTGATCGAAAGTGACGGGTTACCTACAACCGTGTAAAAGGAATCACTGTTTGAACCCTGACCCTGTGTCTCCTGCTTGAGATCGAGAAAACGTCGCAGAGAGACCGTAAACAACCGCCAGCCGTGGCCCGCCAAGATCATCGCACCGTTGTTGTATTCGGTTCTGTACTCATAGTAATTGAGGGAATCACGGCCAATACGGAATGATATTAAGGGATTTGATTGGCGCGCATTCAAGTAGAAGGTCAATGTATCATACGCCCGGTAATCCTCGTTAGCGTCGGTGTTCCGGCGAGTAACACAGGTATGCCCCCCCTTGATGTTTTCCAGAAGCAGTTCCAACGCCCCCTCACTCTTGACCTGTCCGGTCAGCGGATCGTATTCCGGGCCATAGGGAGACACGTAGTACGAGTGTGTTTTCGTGTTGACCGGTGTCACCGTGAACGTTTCAGATGGATCAGAGGTCGACAAATCGCCCTTGATCCCTAAGTTCTTCCAACGACTTCCTGCAGCATAGAATCTGTATATGAGCAGTGTCTCGGCTTGGGCAAAGCCATCTAACCAGATACGCACATACTTGATCCTGCGCCAATCGGGCTGCCCGAAGACTGTATCCTGTGCGAGGGAATCCTTTATCGGAATCCGAAACATCTTCCAACCGGGCTGCAATCCTGCGTCTGCGACCAAGAACGAATCAGCATCGAGAGAGATTGAATAGCTGTAATATATGTTATCACTATTGAGAATACCGTTACGGTCTATGTCTTCTGTGCTCCACAAGCGATTTCTTTCGGTACCATTGATCCCGCCCGCAAGATCGTTTTCGTCAAAGTCATCGTTGCCGTCATCCCCGGGAACGTTATCGCCGTCAGTACCAAACACTCCGTCTAATCCAGTGTCTTCGGTACTCTCGTTCCATGTTCCGTTCCGGTCAATGTCTTCATCCTCCAGGGTGTTGAAACCAACCAGTTCATAATTCATGTTCCGGCGTAACTGGTCTTCGCGCATCTCCTGTGCCAGGTCGATGTGAATCCGACCCCCGGTCCCATTAATGATCAGTTCCAGATTCTCACAATCCTCGAAGTTTTCGCTGTATATGTATTGTATCAATCCGGCAAACGATGACATATTATCCGGAGTGAACACAACTTTCAATACATCTGCGATTTCATTCGGGTCCAGGGGATCTATATAGATATCATCCGCCTGCAATCGTTCATCTCCCCTAGGGTTGTACCATACGATCCGTTCAGATGCAAAATTGTTGATATCCAAACCAACCGGCTGCGACGATAGCCCCCAATCGATCCACATAATCGGAACCATATTCGTGACTATTGTCGCGGACTCCAAATCATCGAGAAAGACCTCACCCTCAGAATTTAGATTGGAAAAGGATAATGCACCTTCAAAATTGACATTGAGTTTGGACTCTGCTTCGGTCTCGACGAGCGGTAGCCAATCTACGACCTTGGTCAAGAATGGCAGGGATTGAGGGACCGCGAAATCCCCTTCCAAAACCACCCGATTAAATGGTTCCTCGCGCAATCTAACGCGGTCTGTAGGATAAGATTCAGTACGGTAAAAGAATGACGAGCCCAGCACCACATCACCGAGGGGCCGCAAAGTAGCCCGCATTCCTATCAGCGACTTTTGTGCCGCGGAGAAGAAGGGAGCATACTCGGCATGGATCTTGACCCTAGCCGTTGGTGGAAGGATCTTCTTGAATTCCAATCTCATTTCGTCGAAATTCACGTAATAATCGATTCCTTCGGTCTGTTCAACACCATCAACATAGACCTTAACGTCAACGACATTGGGTGGCAAATCAAACACCGGCCTAGCTTCGATCGTCTTCTTATAAAGATAGTATTTCCCACGGCCCTGCATATAGTACGGGTTACGGTAAATTTCATAATCAGGGTCATCTAAAGTATCCGAAGCAAAAGGCAGTGCATCCGGGAATATGATGAGCCCCCGCCCTGGATCAAAGCCATAACCTCCCAGCGAATAGTCGTCAACCAGACCATCACTATTTTGATCGAGTCTCAGAACTTCAAGGTATGTGTCGCCGGCATTGGTACGGTCCATATGCTGGCCACCCGTTGTGATATAGAATATCCTCAACGAATCAAGCCTCGTACCGGGCGCCACAACCTGATAGTAATTCTTCAATTCCAAACCCCACGTCGCAGATAAGGTATCAGGACTCTTCGGACAAATGAGTTTCAACATAATCGTGGTATCAATCAAAGAACCGACGCTCCTGATCACGTTGCCCAACGAGTCCACCACATCGTATTTGACCCCGAGTACTTCCACGTTTTTCTGCAAGCCGTACGTCAATTCAATGATGTTCATACCGGGCAAAAAGACATAATCGTCGTGCAGGTAATGGCGTGTGAAGTAGCCGACCTCGGATTGCAGGGTGTCATCCGGGATGATATCGTCACCATTCGTATCAGCATACGCCACTCCGAAGTATGTGATACCAGAAGTGAGGTTGTTCTGATAGTTGTTATCGTCGATGTAGATTTCTAGTGACTGTTGGTCTATCAGATCATACGTACCGAGCCAGAAGAATCTACGCTTCTGATACTCGCGCGACCAAACTGAGTCCGCTTGTGCCTGCACAATACCCTCAATGTCTATTTCCTGATGCGAAGTCTGCTCGTTGGATGCAATGGCTACGATGTCCAGGGGACCAAACCTAGCTTTCGATTTAATACCAAAAAGACCACGATGCGAAGGAATATCGCCAGTATATGTGGTCGCCGGAATTCTCAACTCGGTATCGCCACCTTCGATTTCCTGGATGATTTCGTCCTCTCTACCCTGGTAGGTCACGGTTATTCTATTCTGACTCTCATTAATCCTCTCCGAGTTATGGTCAATGAAGACCCTCACCCTGTCACCCACCTGACCATCAAGATTAATCACCATTTCCTGGTTCATCTCCAGTTCTGGCCAGAGTGAAGGTTGTATAGCACCCGGCACATTAGATACAAAAGTCTCACTACCACCAAGCGTGATTTTCACATGACCACCGACATCGAGTTTGCCAGTCTCGCCCATGAAATCACCGAAGCCACCTTTTGGCAGGGGTATTTCAAAAGTACCGAACAACCCTTTGTTACCATAACCACCGCTCTGCACCATGTCTTGCTTCAGTTCTTTGAATAAGAGGTCACGATTCCGAGCATACAAACCAAGCGATAGAAAGTCTGAAATCGTTTTGACCGTATCTATACTCACCAGTGTTCCCTGAAAATACCGTGTGTAGATGACAAACTCACCCTCGGCATCGACGAAAACACGCCTATCATATGGAATTGTAAACTGGGTTAAAATAATAATCGAAAGCAAAAAGGTCATAAGAACGAATATACTCGCTTAGCGATCCCCTCCGCATCTAAATGCGATATTTTTAAGAGCACCTTGCGGGCGCCGTGTTCAACAAAACTGTCTGGTAAACCAATACAGTGGATCTTTGCTCTGGTATCTTTCTCACGACAAAAGTCGAATACTGCGCTACCCAAACCACCATGGCACGCATTTTCTTCAACCGTAATGATTGTCCGAACCTGCTTGGCAATCTTGTCGAGCATTACCGCATCCAGCGGTTTAACAAACCGGGCGTTGACCAAAATAGGTTTCACACCCTTTTTTCTCAAAATGGGTAATGCCTCTTGTGCTTGCGTAACCATGGAACCAGTTGCTATGATGGCGGCATTCTTACCATCATTCAGCATTTCCCAGCTGCCGATCGGAACACTCCCCGGGTTGCTTTCACCAACAGCGCATGAGGATCTAGGGTAGCGTATGACAAACGGACCCTTACGGTAATGTATCGCGGTCTTCAGCAAGGCGATCAGTTCAGTACCATCCTTGGGTGCAGATACGATGATGTTCGGAATGCAGCTGAAATATGAAAGATCGAACGGTCCGTGATGGGTCGGTCCATCCTCACCAACAAGCCCCGCACGGTCGACCGCAAAGATTACCGGGGCATTCTGGAGACTGACGTCGTGGATGATCTGGTCATAGGCACGTTGCAGGAACGTTGAATATATGGCGCATACCGGGATGAAACCATCGAGCGATAGAGCCGCCGCCATGGTTATGGCGTGTTGTTCGCAGATACCCACATCATAAAACCTTTCTGGTATTTCCTGGCTGAACTTTTTCAAACCGGTACCGAGTGTCATGCCTGCACTTATCGCGACGATCTTCTTATTTCCCTTTGCCAGCCGCACAATTGCATCACCGAAAACGGCCGTAAAGGATTTTGCCTTCTTCTTGACCTCGCCGGTTTCCGCGCAATACTGACCAACCCCATGAAATACCTCGGGACATTTCTCAGCCTGTGGATATCCCTTACCCTTCTTGGTCACGACATGAACGAAGCGTGGACCGCGCATTTCCTTGAGTCGCGAAAACGTATCGATCAGCTCACCCAGCTTATGACCGTTGAGTGGACCGATGTATCTAAAGCCCAATTCCTCAAAGATCACCGAGGGAGCGTACAAACCCTTGAGGCCCTCTTGAATCCTCCTGGCCAGATTTCTGCCGCGGTCTCGAAAATAGGGCGGAAACCGTCCGAGGAATTTCCAAAGGTCATCACGGAAACGATTATAAGTCCTCATCGTTATGACTTTTGTAAGGTACTGGGAAAGGGCCCCGACACTCTCACCGATCGAATGCTCGTTATCGTTGAGAACAACAATGATGTCTTTTTTGAGATGACCGATATGGTTTAGTGCCTCAAAAGCCATTCCTGCACCGAGCGAACCATCACCAATAACACTGACGATGCGGTAATCGTCGCCGCGATAGTCACGGGCTAGAGCAAAACCCGTGGCTGCCGAGAGTGATGTCGAAGAATGACCTGTATCAAACACATCATACTTCGACTCGCTACGTTTCGGAAAACCACTTATTCCTCTATAAGTACGCAAGCTGTGAAATCTCTTGGCACGTCCGGTAATGAGCTTCTGTGCATAAGTCTGGTGTCCTACATCCCAGATAATTTTGTCACGCTCAGCATCAAATACTCGATACAACGCAATTGTCATCTCAACAACGCCCAGTGAAGGTGCAACATGCCCTCCAGTGTTCGCGCATACATTGATTATTTCATTACGGATTTCCTGAGCCAGTGCTTTCAATTCATCAAGACTCAACTCTTTCAGGTCATTGGGTGTCTTTATTCTCTTCAATAAGCTCATCTATATCTTCCTCATATTAATATGTACGATTCAAGACAAAGTCAGTCAACTTCTCCAGCATGCTGAAATCTCCATCCAAGGAGGAGAATCTCTGATTAGCTAGAGCAGCATAGCGTTCAGCCCGGAACCGCGCGCCATCAAGACCATAAACAGCAGGAGCCACGATCTTACCGCTTGCCTCATCCTTACCTGGTGTCTTACCCAGCTTGTCTTTCTCGCCGGTGACATCGAGTATGTCATCGGTATATTGAAAAAGCATACCCAGATACATGCCTGCCCGATAGAGCTCCCGGATCCTGGTTGAAGGGGCGCAAGCCATGATCGCCCCCGCCTTGATTGCCACTGCGATAAACTTAGCGGTCTTGTTGAAGTGGATGTTTCTCAGTGTTTTCGGTTCTGGTCGTGGATTGTCGCTCATATCAAGCACCTGACCGTACACGACTCCTTTTGGGCCAACGACCTCGCTGACCGCGCGTACAACAGCGAGTCTCTCACCCGCGAGATTACTACCGCTGCTAAAGAGCTCAAAAGCATAGGCGAATAAACCGTCCCCCGAAAGAATAGCCGTCGCCTCGTCATATTTTTTATGGGCGGATGCCTTCCCCCTTCTCAGGTCATCGTCGTCCATTGCCGGCAGGTCATCGTGGATGAGTGAATAGGTGTGAATGAGTTCAAGACCGCACGCGATCGGCATGATAGTGTCGACATCTCCACCGCCATTGGCTTCATAACTACTGATCGCAAGAATTGGCCTTATTCGCTTGCCACCGCCCAATGAGTAATACATCACATCAAAGAAAGGATTTTCATCTGGGAAGTATTTCTCAAGAGCTTCGTCGACTAGTTCTTTCTTCTTCCTCAAATATATAACAATATCAGTATTTTCCATGATATTTTAACGCACTAATTCTAATGCAAAATATATATTTGTCAATATCTCTATATGTATAGCTGGTTGGGAAAGCTGAATTGAGTGAGCGCAGACTCAACGCTATCCGTTCTTCCAACCCAATCTGCGATACTCTTCATATATTCGTTCCATGATCCTTCGTGGATGTGGAAAATCTCTGACCCACGTAATCCCTTGTTTGCGTCTTCTCTTCCTCAATTCCTTATCGGTCAGAAGTCTGTGCAGAACTTCTCGAAAACTTTTCTTAGTCGCCTTAACAAAAGGATGACGTGGTAAGAGTCTTTCGTATTCATCTGGGACCTCGGCTATTGTCGGAATCCCCAGTGCGAGGAACTCCAAGCCACTTCTGCCATAACCTGTGCCTGCATAGTTGCCGATCTGGTCAATACCTATATCACAACGTGCCTTCAACTCCATACACTTCCAATGGGGCACACCCTCGATAAGTAAGAATTCAAAATTCATGGTCCCTTTCAATCTATTCACT